>CAVKIR010000224.1:0-3359 GCA_963656395.1 Prevotella sp. CAG:279 | reverse complement strand
GACGCAGAGGTTCAGGGCGCGAAGACGCTGATGAACGATGCGATCAATGAGATGCTGACCCAGATTGCCCGCATCGAATTCCGGCCTGCCGAGCAAAAGAGAATCAACCGTTTCTTCGCGGCGATCGAGAAGCATCCCCTGGTGCCGAGCATCATGAATCTCTGTGAAGAGGTGGCGGACTATATCGAGGAAGCCATGAAGGATACCCGGTATGTGGATAAGAATCT
Organism: Prevotella sp. CAG:279; assembly: GCA_963656395.1. Lineage (GTDB taxonomy): Bacteria > Bacillota > Clostridia > Lachnospirales > Lachnospiraceae > Laedolimicola. Next base: position 3,132 of record CAVKIR010000224.1, on the reverse strand, counting down.
GCAGCAGGAAGGCGGAGATCCGGGGGCTTTGGTCAGCAGTCTTGACCGGGTCTACCATCCGCAGCTGAAGGAGCGGGATATCTTCCCGGAGTCGACGCTCCTCTATGAGCTGGAATTAGACAAAAAGCTGGGAGAGGACGGAAAGCCCATTTCCCTGATGGAACGCCTGAGGGCGGGAGAGAAGATCCGATGGATCAAATAAAAGATAAAGTAAGAAGAGCATATGATTAAAATCGTTTCTATCACAAAAGAACAGAAAATCTATTTTATGGGCATGGATCCTCTGATGCTGATGGATCGGCTGGATCTGGCCGGCATGTTTGCCCTGGGTGCCGTCTCTGAGGACGAGAAGACCCACGAGGTGGTGCCTGTGGGCCTCATGGTCTGCGAGGAGGGCAGAAACTGCTACCGGATTCACTGGCTCTGCGTGGATGTGGACTATCGCACCAGAGGCATCGGAACCGAGCTTCTGACAGCCGTCTTCGAGGCGGCCATGCGAAAGGAATATCCCTATGTGGAGGCACATGTGGTTCAGGTGCCGGATCGGGAGGGCTTCTGCTCCGCCGAGGATCATTATCTTCGGGATCACCTGTTTGGCAGGAGAAGAGAGCTGCCCGGGGAGTGGCATACAGATATCCAACGCCTCTCACGAACCTTTGAGCGGATTCGGATACCGGAGGGAAGCACGATCCGGGGTCTGGGCGAGCTGGGCCTGGAAGAGCGCAGGTTAGTCTTGACAAAGCTGGTAAATCTGAAGCATCAGACCGGCCGGAAATGCATCTGGCGCCACGAGGAGCTCTTTGATCCGTATCTGAGCCGGATCTGCTACCGGGGCGGCCGGGTGACGGGAGGTCTGCTGGTACAGAAGGTAGCCGTCACCGATCCGGAGCTTCGGGACGGCGAGGCCATTCCTTCCGAGGAAAAGGTGCTTTACCCCATCTATCTGTCTTCCGTAGGAGAGCTGGATGCGGTGAGTCTGATCGCGGACGCCTGCAGGGAAGGAAAGAAAAGATATCCGGAGCATACAAAGATCTGCGTCATCAGCCATACGGAGGCTCTCCGGGACTTCTATGACCGATTGATGCCGGGCTGCCATGTGAACAGCTATAAGCTCATCGCCGAGGTGAAGAACTACCGTCAGGCAGACGAGCATGTAGGGGAGTATTATATACTTTAGCCCAGAGAGGAGACAGCTATGCCTCATTTAGAAAATCAGGTCGTGCAGCAGCCGTTCGGTGCAGAGGAATTGCAGCGGGCAGAGGAGCATGAGGTATTTCAGTATCAGGAGGATTTCCTGCCTCTTCAGAGCTCTGATCCCCTGCAAAGGAGTAATCGCAAGGAAGCGGATAAGCTGAAAAAGAAGCAGGTAAGTGGCCGCAAGCGGGTTCTCTCCCTGGAGCGAAAGCTCCGGAAAGAGAAAGGCGAGGAGGAGCGCTGGAAGCTCGAGCTGCAGATCAAGAAGGAAAAGCTGAAGCTCGGCATACTGGCCTTTCAGGAGCAGCAAAAGAGAATGGCTGTGCTGCCGGATCGGCAGGCCATGAAGAGCAAGGCACGGGTGAAGGGGCTGCAGGCGATTCTGGAGCTTCGAACGGATCTCGTGAATCATTTTGCAGCATATGGAGCCCTCTCAGAGGAACAGGAGCAGGAGGTGCTGGCACAGCAGGAGCATCTGCGGGAAGAGGCTGCACGGCTTGAAGAGCTGAACCGGGTGTACCAGGCGCAGGTGCGGCTGGTGGCAGCGAATACCAGAGCCAAGCAAAGCCTGGATTCCACGAGAAAATCGATACTGATTCAGCAGTTCCGAGAGCTGCATCTTACAGAGGAGGATCTGGAGGAAGAGACCATCCGGGCGAACCCGGAGGAGGCTCTTCGAAGGTTTCATCTGATTCGGACGATGAAGGGCATCACGAATTATAGGAAATACGAGGTCAGCCCGGAGGAAGAGGAGACGCTTCGCAGAAAGATTATCGATCTGCAGGATTACCAGAGCTTTGTCCGGGAGGTATTCCGAAAAGAGGGCATCGATATCTTCCACTGGCATCTGCGCTATGCCCATACTGCGGATCAGATGGGAAAACGGGTGGCATTTCTGGCAGGAAAGCAGCAGCTTCTGAAGAAATTTTACAGAAATCGCAGCTGGAATCTGGATGCAGTGGACGAAGAAGCAAGACAGAGAAAGCAGGAAGCTGAGAAGGAAGAGGAGAAGCAAGAGTCTATCCTGGAGCGAAAGCTTTCCCTTCTGGAAGCGGAGCTGGAGATTCAGAAGGATCCAGCCAGCCGGATCGCCCGAACCATCCGTCGACCGGTCAAGGAGGAGCTGCAGGAGGATCACGGCAAGATTATCAAGGCCGATCTTCTGGATACCATCGGCAGCATGAACCGCTTCTATGAGAAAAGCAGACTTGAGCGGATCCTCCATGCGATTAAGAAACGAATCGAGAAGCCAAAGGGCGGGCAGCCCCATCCCCTGGAAAAGCTGGAGCAGCTCATGCTGGAATACGGGCGTCTGCTGATAAAGCCCGGTGAGAGCCGGAGCCAATTCGAGAAAAAAGAAGGAAAAGCTCTGAAGGCTCTGATGGAGGAGCTGACGCGCATGACCGAGCAGGCCGTGGGCGAGACGAAGCGGTATCTGCATATGCTCAGCAGCCTCATGAGCGACAATATAGACGGGCGTCTCGAGGTACCGGAGGATGGAGATATCCAGGTCATCGAGGATGCGCGCTTTGACCTGGGCTTCAATATCGCCTATCCGGAAACATGGAAGGATCGAAGAAACGATCCCCTATTCCCCCATGCACCCTGTATCAAGGACATAAAGCAGGGAGGCGTCGGAGACTGCTATCTCATGGCCGGCCTGCTGAGTATCTTAAGTATCCGGCCGGAGGCGATCCGGGAATGCATCAAGGATAACGGGGACGGGACGGTAACGGTGCGCTTCTTCCGTTGGAACAATGTGGGAAGAAAGATGCTGCCTGAGTACTATACGATCACAAAGACCTCGGTTCAGGACGGCTACAGCGGAGAAGATGTGTATGCAAAGGGCTCCCTCTGGGTACAGATGATAGAGAAAGCCTTTGCAGCCTGCGGGTTGCCTAAGGATACCAAGGGTATCAAAAAGGACAGAGTCGAGAA
>CAVKIR010000223.1:0-3387 GCA_963656395.1 Prevotella sp. CAG:279 | reverse complement strand
GTCTCTATCCTGTTAAATATAGCAGGCAGAGGCGCAAAAATCAAGGGTTAATCCGGGAGTTGCTCCAGATATTCCTGAAGTTTCCCGATTTCCTCCCGGATCACATCGGGGCGATGTTCCCAGAATTCGCGGATCACATCCAGCTCATGCTCATGCACGTTTCGTTTCTCCCGATACAGTTCTTCTGCGTTTTCTCCCTCTTCTGCAGCCTCCTGCTTGGCCACTGCCCGAATCTGCCGGTCAAGCTCCTCCTCCATCTCCTCTTCCAGCGCATCGATCACAGCCTCCGCATGCTCGGTGGAGAAGGCTCCGTCGGCATATTCCTCAAGAATGCTGACAAATTGCTCCTGAATGTCTTCCCGCCTCAGCAGTCCCCTCAGCAGAGAAAATTCCTGCCGCCAGCCATTTTCCTCGATTCCCAGAACCAGAGCCAGTGGATGGGTACTGTAATGGGTCTCCGCAAGCCGTCCCATGCTGAGATCCAGATCGTAAAGCAGGAAGCGCCATTTCCCGTCGGTTCCGACGCCGCTGTAGTCATCGGTATCGGAATACCACCTGTAGGCCTTGCAGTTGTTATCCGGCCAGTCTACATTCGCCACGAAGAGCTCTGCCGCACAGTAGCGAAGAAAGTTATCGATGTCTAACCGACCGGCGAGTTCCGCGAAAACCCGGTCATCTGTCAGATCATAATGATAGTAGGAGACCACCTCCTGCAAATCCTGTTTGGCCTGCAGATCCTCCGTCTCGAGATCCGCATCGTCTTCCCGGAAGGGCTCTGCCATGCGCCAGGTTCCCTGAGCCGAATCCGACTGATACAGGTTGTTCAGATAGGTATTATCAAAGTACTCCTCCAGCCATTCGAAGCCGTAATAGCTGCCGTTCAGAAAGACGGAGGCCGCCCGGAATCTAGGGCTGCAAAGGAAGCCGGCATCTGCAGCCAGCTGCGCTCCCAGCTCGTTGCGCAGATATCCGTATTCCTGATCGTTTCCGTGGTTGCGCAGCACGACCCGCTTGGAGAGCGTCGGTTTTTCTTCGAGAGCAGCTGCATGCTTTTCCTCCCTTTCCGGGAAAAGCTGCGTCCAGATCCGCTTGCCGCCGTATTGCTCCCGGGCGATCAGGCGCAGGGATTTCATGTTCAGACCACGGGACACGCCTCCGTTGACACGGATTCCCAGTTCTTCGTCCAGAATCTTACTTCCGTCCGCCTCCCACATTTCCACCTGAACCGGTCGTTCCCCTGCTTCTCCTCGGATATTATAATTGGCCGGGTCACGGCTGCTGATCCACTCATCCGGGTGTTCCTTCACATAGTCATCCCGAAGCTTTCCCGTCACCAGGATGCCTTTTTCATAGTCAAACAGCTCTTCCGGATCCCCGGTGATGGCCACCACCAGGGTGGTGAATCTGTCTTCTATATTTTCCCCAAGGAAATAGGTTCGTGTATAGATGTCTGATTGTTTTCCGTCTCCGTAATAGGCAATTGCACGAACGGAAACACCACAGATTTCTTCTCTCGCTTCCAGATGAATCGGTTCTTCATATAAAATCGATTCACGGGACGGCTCACTCCCGTCCAGGGTATAGTAGATCTCCGAGTCCAGGAGAGTGGATAGCTCCAGCATCACATCGCTGTCCAGAAAGCTCTCCTCCTCGGAAAAATGAATTTCCTGATTTCGATAGGGCTCACAGGCTTTTGCAAAGCCCATGGCTGCCACCAGCGCAAGTGCGGTCAGGCAGCCGGCCAGCCGCACTCTGCGATTTTTCTTCTTCATGTCTCTCTCCTCCTGCCTGCACAGATGCCGCATCCATTTTAAACGAGAGAAACGCAGAAAAAAATAGACAGATCCGAAGATCTGTCTAAACATACATTTTGATTATCATTGCAGGTATTCTGTCAAATGCAGCAATTCTTCCCGGAGAATCGCCTGCCGGTTCTCCCAGAATTCTTCTATCATTCCTGTTTCATAGGTATAGCGCAGCTCTTTGTAGCCGTAGACGGAATCGTACGCTTCCCCGCTCCTTTCGACATCCTTTCCTGCAAAAGCCCGGATCTGCCATTCCAGCTCCTGCGCCATCTCCTCTTCGATTTCCTCCATCCGCAGCTTAGCTTGTTCTGTGGAAAAGGGGCCATCCAGATATGCTTCCAGAATCCCGACAAAGGCCTGCTTCAGCTCTGTCCTTTGAAGCAGAGCCTTCAAAAGCGGAAATTCGCTGTCCCATCCATTATTTTCCAGCCCCAGAATCAGAGCCAGAGAAGGAGTCTCGTAGGCGGAATCCGTGGTTCTCGCCATACTCATATCCAGATCGTAGAGGGCAAAGCGCCACCTTCCGTCCAGCCCGGTATCGTCCTGGTAGGTATCTGTATCGGAATACCAGCGGTAGGCCTTACAGTTGTTCGTGGGCCAGTCGGCATTGGCCACGCAGAGCTCTATCGCACAGTATTGCAGGAAATTCTCCACGTCGAGTTTTGCCGTCAGCTCCTGATAGACGGAATCCTCTGTCAGATCCCTGCCGCTGTAGGCCATCACCTCCTGAAGCTCGGCCAGGCTCTCCTGTTCCTCTTCGGTCTGCTCGTCGCTGCTCTCCCCGAAGGGCTCGGCGATCCGGAACGTCCCGTCCTGATCCTCTGCCTGATATAAATGCTTCAGATAGACATCGTCGATATAGTCCTCCAGCCATTCGAAGCCGTAATATTCGCCGTTGATCCATACGGAGGCAGCTCGAAAATGCTGTACACAGGGAAATCCGGCGTCCTCTGCCAGCTTCGCCCCCAGCTCGTTGCGCATACTGCCGTATTCCTGGTCATTTCCGTGATTGCGAAGAAGCAGGCGCTTCGGGAAATAAGGCTTGTCCCCGGTGGACGAGCTCGGAAGCTCTGCATGAATCCGTTTCCCTTCATACTCTTCTCTCGCGATGAGGCGCAGAGACTTCACATCCAGCCCCCTGGACAAGCCACCGTTCACCCGGACTCCCAGTGTCTGATTTAAAATCTGCGTTCCGTCGGCCTCCCAGATCTCCGCCTGCACCTTCCGTTCACTTTCATCGCCCCGGAGATTATAATTGGCCGGGTCAGCGTCTGTGATCGTCGCATCCGGATGCTCCATCACATAGTCATCCCGAAGCTTCCCCGTCACCAGAATGCCCTGTTCATAATCAAACAGGCCTTCCGGATCTCCGGTGAGCTCCACCACAGTCACATCGAATCTATCATTTACATTATTTCCCAGGAAATAGGTTCGGGTATATACATCTGAGATACGACCGTCACTGTAATAGGCGACGGCCCGCACCGGAATGCCCTGCAAGCTTTCTCCTGCCTCCAGAAGGATCCCGTCCTCGTAGGGAATTGAAGCATCCGTCGGCTCACTTCCGTCCAGGGTATAATAG
>CAVKIR010000222.1:0-3391 GCA_963656395.1 Prevotella sp. CAG:279 | reverse complement strand
ACCAGAATCTGCGCGCACATGCCTGCATTGACCTTGCCGATGCCGCTGCGGACTACCACGACCTCGCGGCCGTTCAGATGGCCCTGGTAGAATTCCATGGATGCCTTCTTCACCACTACCTCTATTTCCATTTTTTCTTTTAAAAGAGCGACTTCCTCTTCCATCGCTCCGATAATACCTGTTCTGCCCATTGACGCCTCACTTTCTGTTACTGTTCACTCATTCCTCGTTCCAGCAACAATTCGCTTCTCCGCCTCTATTTTAACAACACTTATGTAGAAATGCAACACAAACAGGCTCCATCCCATTTTCATTTGACAGATGCGTGCAAACCCATCATAATAGCCATATACGAGGTTTTTACGGAGGTGTAATTTTGAAACGAATTCTTCTGACCGGCGGCGGAACTGCCGGACATGTGACACCCAATATCGCATTGCTGCCGCGGCTTCGCGAGCTCGGCTACGATATTTCCTATATGGGCTCCTATAACGGAATCGAAAAGAAACTCATCGCGGAATTTCAGATTCCCTACTACGGCATCTCTTCCGGCAAGCTGCGCCGGTATTTTGATCCGAAGAACTTCTCCGACCCCTTCAAGGTTCTGAAGGGCTTCGGGGAAGCTGTTCATATCATCCGCGATCTGCATCCGGATGTGGTATTTTCTAAGGGCGGCTTCGTGTCGGTGCCCGTCGTACTGGCCGCAAAGCATTGCAAGGTGCCCTGCATCATCCATGAGTCCGACATGACTCCCGGCCTGGCGAATAAGCTTGCGATTCCGGCAGCCTGGAAGGTCTGCTGCAATTTCCCCGAGACTCTGCAGTACCTCCCGGCGGAAAAGGCGGTTCTCTCCGGCTCCCCCATCCGTCAGGAGCTGCTTCACGGCGATGCCGCGGCGGCTCGGAAGTTTACCGGCCTCTCCGAGGATAAGCCCGTGATTCTCGTGATGGGCGGAAGTCTGGGCGCTGCTGCCGTCAATGAGGCGGTGCGGAGGATTCTTCCGACCCTCTTGAAGAGCTTCCATGTGATTCATCTCTGCGGAAAGGGAAAGCTGGATCCCTCCCTGTCCGGTCTGTCCGGTTATGTCCAGTACGAGTATATCAATGAAGAATTAAAGGATCTCTTCGCCCTGGCCGACATCGTCATCTCCCGCGCCGGCGCCAATTCCATCTGCGAGCTTCTGGCGCTCCATAAGCCGAATCTTCTGATTCCGCTTTCTGCAGCGGCCAGCCGCGGCGACCAGATTCTGAACGCCCGCTCCTTCGAGCACCAGGGCTTCAGTCTGGTATTGGAGGAGGAGGCCATCACCAACGAGGTACTGCTTCAGACCATCCGAAAGCTCTACGACGAACGCGACTCCTTCCGGGAGGCCATGAAAGCCAGCCATCAGACAGATTCCATCGATACTATTATTGGGTTGATTGAGGAAGCAGCAGAGCTTTAATCCCTCCATGTCTTGCGCAAAACACACGTTCGTGTTATACTGTTTTAAGGAAATAGTCAGAGCACAAGGCGGCCTACCCTCTTTGGAGGGCTTGTCCCTCCATTTATGAAAGGAGGGCGATGCCAATGTATGTTACATATCCGGATATGGTCCAGATCGGTATCTTGTTGGTTGCCCTTATTGATCTTTGTTATAAGATCTTTAAGGACAGAAAATAGCCGCCACTACTCCCAATAGTGACGGCTTGCCTCATCTGAGGTAAAACAACTATGACGGGTAGGCCAGTGCTTCTGGCTTTTCCTTATGTATTATTCTAACATGCACCTTTTAAATTTTCAAGTATTGCCTGGTAAAAGAAAAATATATTCTCCGGCTGCATCCCTGAAATTTCATAAAATTATGATTGCACCTCAATCCTCCGAAAAATTCTCCTTCAGCCATTTCCGGCATCTTCTCAGATAGGTATCCACTGTACTGATCGGAATCCCCATTCTCTTCGCAATTTCTCTTCTGGGTACGCCCAGATAATCTGACAGAATCAGAATCTCATACCACTGCTCATTCTTCTCACGCAGCCGCTGAAGAATATCGCCGCATCGGCCGCTGTCATCCGGCAGATTCCCGGTACGATCCGCCGGATTGTCCGCCCCCTTTGTCAGCAAAGTGCCATTCCCTTCCATGAGCTCACGACGCTTTCTACTGCGTCGGATGGAATCGCAGGCTTTATGATAAGATACCATACACAGCCACTGCTTCACGCCGTACTCATCCAGATATTCCCTGTAATCATAGAGCTTCAGAAATGTCTCCTGACAGATATCCTGCGCCAGGTAATAATCCCGTGTCATATCATAGGCTTGCCGTAATACCAGATTTTTATACTTTTCGTAAAATTCACGAAACTTCTCGTCTGTAATCCCCATCTGGTCTCTAGCTGTCTATGGCCGGCCTTCATCCTCTCTCAGCAGCTCTGTAAGCTCCGCCTTGGCTTCGTCGGTCAGACTGCCCTGCTTCCAGCCGATGCCGGCCTCATCGTCCTTATATCGGGGAATCAGATGCATATGGAAATGGAACACGGTCTGTCCTGCTGCTTCACCATTATTCTGAATGAGATTCAGGCCGTCGCAGCCTAATTTCCTCTGCATTCTCTCCCCCAGCTTTTTCGCCAGAAGGATGGCCTTCTCGGCATGCTCCTCATCCAGTTCAAACAGATTTGCAAAATGATCCTTCGGCACCAAAAGGGCATGTCCCCTGGTAGCCGGATTCAGATCCAGGAATGCCCGAAAGTCATCATCCTCATAAATCGTCGCAGACGGAATCTCTCCGTTCGCAATTTTGCAGAAAATACAATCATCCTGTCTCATGTTCGTTCTCTCCTTCCCGTATCCGCAGGGCTTTCAAAGCTTCACCCTAATATTTTATCACATTGTGCACTTCAGAAATGAATACGGTGGCTCCGCCGATCCGCAGCGCTTTCTCCGCCTGCACCATCATATGGCCATTGTACTCCCATACCTGGCATATCTCTTCCCGCTCTGTGCAGCTCTCCCGGATGTAGTCCAGGATCTGTTCCTGCTGCTCGTCTTCCACGCAGATGAACAGGGTCACATTCTTCTTATTGGAATAGAGACCTGATGTCTCAAACTTCGTCGCACGAACCCGATTCCGTATAAGCTTTGTCGCCAGCTTCCCGTAATCCTGATCCTGCACAATTACTACCATCAGTTTCATATACTTTTCCTCCTGGCCGCCCGGCGGCTGTTTTTGGTATATAGCCCAGTATACCTGACCCGGCCGGAAATTACAATATCCAGCCGGATGTAAAACGTATATTATCGTTACAGTTGTTACTGTACAAACGCCAGCCAGTCCATGATAGCTCGCAAAGGCGGCCCTATACAGGAATAAATGGTGCTCAAGTGTTCCTCGCAGGGATTCTCTATGAAT
>CAVKIR010000221.1:0-3408 GCA_963656395.1 Prevotella sp. CAG:279 | reverse complement strand
TTCATGTTCATACGCCCTCAGCAGCTAGTGCTTCGGGCTGTACTGAATAGTTACTTCAGTCTTTACTATAGCATAAACAGCCGCATAAGTATAATTAATAGATCTAAAATCATTTATAACTTTATCTAATAGATTTATGCTTTGTTTTATGATATAATACCCATATCTATGGAAATTTCGATACAGGAGTGAAACGTATGAAACATCTCGGCAAATGGAAAACCCAGGGTCTTATCACTCTGGTTCTTGTTCTCTTCCTGCTTCTGATGCCCTTTCAGGACTATACGGAGCGGACCTTTCTCATGGATTCCATGAATTACCCGGAGGATCTCGTCGGCACCATGAATACGGACGGGGGCATTCTCACGATCCCCGCAGGCCTGGGCTCCTTTACCCTCGACACCGGCAATCACTATTTCCGGCACGGAACCTACGAGGTCACCTTCAATGTGTCCTCCTCCGAGGCCGGCAATACCGTCGACGTCTACGATCCCCTCTATGTCAATGAGGACAATACCACCGGGAAAATCCTGGCCTCCGCCGAGGTTCCGGTGGACGGCGGGAACATCCACCTGACCTTCACCATCGAGGACTATGCGGAGAGCATCGATTTTCGTGTCAACTGTGAGACGCCCATGACCTTCGAGAGCGTCTATCTTCTGTCCCAGCAGGGACTGTATCAGGATCCTTACATCTACGCAGGACTCGTAATTCTGGCATCTGTACTGTTCTTCCTATACCGGAGACGGCATAAGGTACGCCCGGAGCCTCTGTTCCTCCTGGTCTTTGCAGCCCTCTGGGCTTCCCTGCCGACCTGCTTTGCCTGGCTGCCCAGCGGCCATGACATGTATTTTCACTACGGGCGCCTCTTCACCCTATCGGAGGAGCTGGGCAATACGCTCCTTCCTGTCCGTTTTCACGCGGCCATGGCAAGGGGCTTCGGCTATTGCGTCCCCATGATGTATTCCGAGTTCTTTCTCTATCCCTTTGCCCTGCTGATCCGTCTGGGGCTCTCGCCCATCGGCTGCTGGCATCTTATGGTGTTGACGATCAATCTGGCGACGGCATGGGTGGCCTATGTCTCCTTCGCCCAGCTGACCCGCTCCCGCCGCATCGGACTCATCGCGGCCCTGCTCTATACCCTGTCCATGTACCGGCTCATCAACCTGTATACAAGGGCTGCCATCGGCGAGGTTCTGGCTACCCTGTTCCTGCCGCTTCTGCTTCTGGGCATGTACCAGCTCTTTCTCGGCAACTCCCGGAAATGGTGGATCGCGGTCTCTTCCAGTCCCATGTCATTTCCACGCTGATTACCTTAGGCTTCTGCGTTCTCTTCGCTCTCTGGAACATCCGGAAGCTGAAGGCGACGGATCGTCTCATCCATCTGGGGCTGGCCGGCGTATTTACCGTGCTTTTGAACCTCTGGTTCATCCTGCCCTTCCTGGATCATATGCGCTTCTCCATGTTCGCCATGGGGGAGGAGCGAAACCTCTATGCCTACTCCGTCTATCCGGCGCAGATGTTTGATCTGTCCTTAAATAACCCTTCCGGGGACGCGCTGGGACGTACCAGCTTCGCCGGCTCCATGCCCTTCTCGGTGGGGCTTTTGCTGCTGGTGGGCATTCTGCTCTTTGTACTGCTTTACTTACGTAAGGAGCCGAAGAACCACTTTCACCGGAATCTTGGGAAATGGTGCCTTATCCTAGGTGTCCTCTCCCTCTACGCCTCCTCGGTGTATTTCCCCTGGGAAGCGATACAGAGAGTCTCCTTTTTGAACCTGTTCGCAGAGAAGCTGCAATTTGCGTCCCGCTTCCTGCCCTTTGCCTCCCTGTTCCTCGGCATCACGACCGCCATCGCCATCTATTATTTCTTTGAAAATAAGGAACAACGAAAGCTCCTCTGCCTGCTGCTGGGCGTGCTGCTGGTCTACACCACCGGCAAATATATGAGTGATTTCGCGAACAGTGCCAACACCTTCGTGGACTGGGACAACCAGATGGATCACGCCCGGGATACGGATATGCTCTACCTCATCAGCGATAACGGCGCCCATGTCAGCGTCCGCCTGATGAACGCCCAGGATACGGCCTTCCACGGCTCTGAGGGGCTGGAGCTCTTCGACTGCTACCGGGACGGCACCGACGCGGGCTGCTCCTACCGGAATACGGCAGGCGGCGAGGCCTATATCGATGTGCCCCTGTATTATTATCCTTATCTCCATGTCTATGATCAGGACGGTCATCGTTTAAGCACCTCCCACGGTGATCTGCTGCGGCTTCGGGTGACCCTGCCGGAAGCCTCCGAGGGAAGCATCACGATCCGCATGGAGATGCCACTCTTCTACCGGATAGGCGACTGTATCTCCTTGGCTTCTTACCTTTTACTGGCCGGCGGCGCCCTCTATCTGAGAAGACGCAAGGCCAAAGCCCTAGCGGCACAGGAGGTCTAAGCATGGATATCAACTACGAGCTTTATAAGGTCTTCTATCACGTGGCTGTGACTCTAAGCTTCTCCGAGGCTTCCAAGCAGCTCTTCATCTCCCAGTCGGCGGTCAGCCAGTCCATCAAGGTGCTGGAGAAGAAGCTGAACCAGAATCTCTTCATCCGCAGCACGAAGCGGGTGCAGCTGACGCCCGAGGGTGAGATTCTGCTGCGCCATATCGAGCCCGCCATCAATCTGATTCAGAGAGGCGAAAATCAGATCATGGAGGCCAATTCCCTGGGCGGCGGCCAGCTGCGCATCGGCGCCAGCGACACCATCTGCCGGTACTTCCTGGTGCCTTACTTAAGCCGTTTCCACAAGGAATTCCCGGGCATCCACATCAAGGTCACGAACCATACCTCCATCGGCTGCGTGGATCTCTTAGAGAGCGGTCAGGTGGATCTGATTTTTACAAATTATCCCAATTCTCGTCTGGGCAACACCGGACATATGACGAAGGTGCGAAGCTTCCAGGATGTCTTCATCGCCAATAGAAATTATTTCAATCTGGAGAATCAGAAGCTCAGCTTCCGGGAGCTTCTGAACTATCCGATTCTGATGCTGGATCGCAAGAGCACCACCAGTGAGTATCTGCACGCGCTCTTCCAGCAGCATCAGCTGGATCTGGTGCCGGAGATCGAGCTTTCCAGCAATGACCTGCTCCTCGATCTGGCAGCCATCGGCCTGGGCATCGCCTTCGTTCCGGATTATTGCCTGCCGAAGCATTCCAGCGACCTCTTCCCGCTGACGCTGGCAGAGGAGCTGCCGGCCAGACAGCTCATGCTGGTGCACAGCGAGCAGCTCCCCTTAAGCCCCGCCGCAAAGCAGTTCCTCGCGTATTTTGCTTCATAGGAAATTGCTTCATAGGAAATTGCTTCACAATTTCCTATGAAGCAAAAAATGCCGCAGGTATCAATTGATACCTGC
>CAVKIR010000220.1:0-3408 GCA_963656395.1 Prevotella sp. CAG:279 | reverse complement strand
CTCCATATCCATCCGCTTTACATAGGTGCTGAAGAGATAGACCAGCAGCAGCAAAAATACGAGATAGACCCCGGAAATCCGAAATTGTCTGTTATTCAAAATATTTCCTCCTTAAAACTAGCTGTATATATAAAACCTTACGTTCAGCAGCGCCGTTCGCAAAACCACTCCTAATCTGCCTCTGCATAAGCATAGTTGAACTGTTAATCCACAAATTCCAGCACGCCGATGTACGGGAGATTTCGATATCTCTGATCGTAATCGAGGCCATAGCCTACCACGAATTCATCCGGAATGGTGAAGCCGGTATATTCCACATCCACGTCCACTACGCGGCGATCCGGCTTGTCCAGCAGGGTGCAAAGAGTCATGGTCTTCGGATTCCGCTGCCCCAGGAGCTTTACCAGATGGCTTAATGTCCGCCCGGAATCGATGATATCCTCCACGATAATTACATTCTTGCCCTGCAGCGGCTCATCCAGGTCCTTGCTTAAGCGGACTACACCGCTGGACTTGGTTTCTGCACCGTAGCTGGATACCTGCATGAAGTCGAGGGTCACCGGCACCGTAATTCTCTTCGCCAGCTCGCAGACAAAGAATACGCTGCCCTTCAGGATACAGATCAGGTGTACCTCTTCCCCCGCAAACTTCTCGCTGATCTTCTGTCCCAGCTCTTTGATTTTCGCATCTACTTCCTCTTCAGGAATCATAACTCTGATTTTCTCAGCCATGTTCATTTCCTCCGCTTATCTCTACCTGTAAAATCGTCCTGGTGTTCTCCGTGACCTTATAAGCCTCACTGATCCGATATCCCGGAATCCATAGGACGTGTGATTCGTCCGCCAGCAGGAGAAGCTCATTGCGCTTCCCGGCCGGTATTTTTTCATCAATCAGATAGGCCTTCAGCTTTTTTCGTCTGTGCGCTTCATCTATCTCCAGATAGTCACCGGGTCTTCGCCCTCGGATCTCCGGACATTTTTTTATTCTATCATAGTCAAACCATTTCGTATATCTTTTTTTGGGAATAATTTCATTTTCCACCGCTGTCTTCAGGGCAAATTCCCACCTCTGTCCCCGGATCTCGATGCTGCCCGGAATCGGCGGATGAATCGGTGCCGAGCTTGCTTCCGCGTTCTGCGCCTGCGACGCGGACTTCCCACTGCCACAGATCCGGATGCCCTCGTATTCCCGCCTCGCGCTTCGCCCGTCCGGCAGGTCAAGACGGCTTCCGGTCTGCTTATCCATAAGCTCCCGAAGCTGCTCGATATGCAGCCGCTCCACGTCCTTCAGGCCGCCCAGCTCCGCCATGCAGCGCCGAAGCAGTCTGCCGCCGATCAGGGGATCCTCCCCGGCAAATGCGTTAGCAAATACAAACCTGGCATCCTCTTCCTCCCGCACTGCAAGGCGATAGGCCGCATCCGTCCTTTGCTCCAGATAATCTTCCACCTCTCGAAGCTCCGCAGCCGCCTCGGCCACATGGCGGATCGCCTTCGCGTTGACCGCTTCCCGGGCCGTCGTCAGTATCTCGCTGCGGATTCGATTTCTCGTATAATCCGGGCTCAGGTTCGTGCTGTCGGTCCGCCAGTGGATCCCCTGTTCCTTAAGCCAGTCCTCGATCTCTCCCCGCTCTGCAAAGAGCAGCGGACGGATGATGGCATCCCGCACGGGGCTCATGCCGCACAGTCCCCGAAGGCCGCTTCCCCGAAACAGCCGAAATAATACGGTCTCTGCCTGATCCCCCGCATGGTGGGCTACGGCAATCCGCGCTCCGTCAAGGCGCTTTGCCTCCTGTGCGAAGGCCTCATAGCGGCAGACACGTCCCGCCTCCTCCAGGGTCAGATGCTCACGCCCTGCCCGTTCCTTTACGTCAAAGGAATAGACCCGAAGCGGCACCTGAAGCTTATCGCAGAGCTCCCGCACGTAGGCCTCGTCCCCGTCGGCCTCCTCTCCCCGCAGGCAATGATTTACATGCACGGCGAACAGCTTCGCCCCTTTTTCCCGGCAAAGCTCCTTCAGCAGGAGAAGCAGGCAGACGGAATCGGCTCCGCCCGATACGCCGGCCACTACCTTGTCTCCCGGGCAAATCATCTGATATTTTTCCGCAAATGCACGCACGCGATCTAACATGTGCCGCTTCTCTCCTTTCCGCGATGCAACAAAAAGGGCTGTCCGGACCCCATCGGACCTCGGCCAGCCTCTGTAATTCATGTTATGTAAACCTCTTATTCCTTCGCCTTGAACAGGATCTCATCGGGATAGACGAGACCTAAGCGTTCCTTGGCCACCTCTTCCACGTACTTCTTGGTCTGGACGTATTTTCCCAGCTCCTCGATATCCTTTGTGCGCTGTTCTTCCTCTTCGATCTCAGCCAGCAGCTGCTCCTCCTGCTGCCGGTAGGTATCATTCTTCAGCTGGAGCCGATGCTTTGCATAAAAACCCGTCACCAGCAGACACAGGATCGTCCACAGGATCACCCGATATCCCAGGCGTTTTCTTCGATTCATCCCGCGCCGGGTCTTTGTCATCATGGCTCCGCTCGCCTCACTTTCCTCACGTTCTTGTTTGTGGGTACATTTCCTTTATTATAATCTCTTTTGTTTCTTTATGCAATTTCTTTCTGTTTGGATTTTAACAAAAAAAGACCTTTTCCATATCCAACCCACGATCGGATATATGAAAAGGTCTTTTTTATAATTCGATTATCAAAGATACCGATAGAGCTCCTTGGCATCGTCCTTGCGGACGGTCTCCTGGACATCCAGGACTTCCACCTTCACGGACTTGCTGCCGAACTGAATCTCTATCACATCGCCCACCTTCACGTTCACAGACGCCTTGGCCACTTTATCATTGACCAGCACACGTCCTGCGTCGCAGGCTTCATTGGCTACGGTTCGCCGCTTTATCAGACGGGATATCTTTAAGTATTTATCAAGACGCATCGATTAGTTCAGAGCATCCTTCAGTGCTTTTCCAGCCTTAAACTTCGGGGACTTGGAAGCTGCGATCTTCATGGTCTCGCCGGTCTGCGGATTTCTTCCCTCTCTTGCTGCTCTCTCAGATACCTCGAAGGTTCCGAATCCAACCAGCTGGATCTTCTCACCCTTCTTCAGCTCCTCTGCTACTACATCTGTGAAAGCCTTCAGAGCCTTCTCTGCGTCCTTCTTGGATAACTCAGTCTTCTCTGCGATAGCAGCAACTAATTCCATTCTGTTCATCTGGTAATTCCTCCTAATAATACTACAACTCTATTTTCGATGATATGTCTGTGTGTGCGTTCTTCCATATCTTCTTCCTATTTATACCTGTTTCTCAAATATTTGTCAAGGTATTTCGGGGTATAACCAATATTTCAGTTACTGTACAAACGCCAGCCAGTCCATGATGGCTCGCAAAGGCGGCCCTATA
>CAVKIR010000219.1:0-3432 GCA_963656395.1 Prevotella sp. CAG:279 | reverse complement strand
GATTTATACAGACTCTTATTCTTCAATGAGATAGGGCTTCAGAATGCCCAGAATGTTATCCAATTCCTCATCTGCATGGATGCTTAAATTGATCGGCTTGGAGAGATCCAGACTGAAGATGCCCATGATGGATTTCGCATCAATGACATAGCGGCCGGATACCAAGTCGAAATCTACATCGAACTTTGTAATATCATTTACAAAGGATTTCACTTTCTCAATAGAATTCAGACAAATTTTGACTGTTTTCATGATAATACCCTCCTGATAATCACTTATATATAGTAGATCTTAATACCGGGTGTGGGAAAAGTCAATGGGAAATCATACAATTTTAGAAAGAGGTTTGAACATGAAAAAAGTAGCACTCCACAATCTGGGCTGCAAGGTAAATGCATATGAGACAGAGGGCATGCAGCAGCTGCTGGAGCAGGCCGGATACGAAATTGTGACCTTCGAGGACAAGGCGGATATCTATATTGTCAACACCTGTTCTGTGACCAATATCGCTGACCGGAAGTCACGTCAGATGCTGCATCGCGCAAAGAAGCAGAATCCGGAAGCTCTGGTGGTGGCGGTGGGCTGCTATGTACAGACTGCAGAGGCGGAGCTTCGAGAGGATGCTGCCGTGGATCTTCTGATTGGCAATAATCGAAAAAAGGATCTGCTGACGATTCTGAAGGCCTACGAGGAGGGCGTGGAAGAGGACACAGTCATCGACATCAACCACACGAAGGAATACGAAGCTATGACCGTCACCAGGACAGCGGAGCACACCCGCGCCTATGTGAAGGTTCAGGACGGCTGCAATCAGTTCTGCAGCTACTGTGTGATTCCCTATGCCAGAGGCCGGGTTCGCAGCCGGGAGAGCGCCGACGTCTGCGCGGAGATCCGGGAGCTGGCGGCATCAGGCTATCGCGAGGTGGTGCTGACCGGCATTCATTTAAGCTCCTACGGCGTGGATCTGGAGGACGAGAATCTTCTGACCCTGATACAGGCGGTGCATGAGATAGACGGGATCGACCGGATCCGACTGGGCTCCCTGGAGCCTCGGATTATCACGGAGGAATTTGCAACAGCACTGGCGGGTATGCCGAAGTTTTGTCCCCATTTTCATCTATCCCTTCAGAGCGGCTGCGATGCTACCCTGAAACGGATGAACCGCCGCTATACCGCAGAAGAATACGCGAAGAGCTGTGCACTGCTCCGGGAGAAATTTGCACATCCGGCTCTGACTACGGATGTTATCGTGGGCTTCCCGGGCGAGACAGAGGAAGAGTTTGCCGAGACGGTGGAATTTCTGAAGCGGATTCAGCTTTTCGAGACCCATATTTTCAAATATTCCAGGCGGAAGGGAACCCGCGCTGCTGTGATGGAGCACCAGATTCCCGAGCAGGTGAAGACAGAGCGCAGTCATGTGCTGCTCTCTCTGGATGCGGAGCATTCCGGACGGTATATGGAGGAGCTGAAGGGACAGCCGGTGGAGCTCCTCATCGAAGAGAAGATAGAGATAAACGGAATCACATACCAGGTGGGACATACCAGGGAGTACATCCGCGCAGCCGTCCTTTCGGATGCAGATCTGACGAATCAGATCGTTCCTGCAGTGCTGGGTGATATGATAGAAGAACGTCTGTGCGTCGCTGCGCTGTTAAATCAGAACTAGGACTTGTATTTTTGCCAAAGATGGCGTACAATGGGTGGTAGTGGTGTCAGGAGCGTGAAACTTATGAGCAAGATGGATAGCACACAGAACTTCAAAGTACTGCCGGAGTCTGAGAACCGGGTAGGAGATATTCTGAACCAGGTATATCAGGCGATGACAGAAAAAGGATACAATCCGGTGAATCAGATCGTAGGTTATATTATGTCCGGAGATCCGACCTATATCACCAGTCACAATAACGCCCGCAGCCTGATTATGAAGGTGGAGCGTGATGAGCTGGTGGAGGAGCTTCTGAAGGTCTATATCAAAGCAAAGCTGTAAGAACGGGAGTAATATATGAGAATTCTGGGACTGGATTTTGGTTCCAAGACAGTGGGGGTAGCAGTCTGCGATCCGTTGGGTATGACTGCCCAGCCGCTGGAGATTGTCCGGAGAAAATCCGAGAATAAGCTGCGGCAGACCCTCGCCCGAATAGAGGAGCTGGCGAAGGAGTACCAGGCCGAGAAGCTTGTTCTGGGACTCCCGAAGAATATGAATAATACGCTGGGAGAGCGGGCTGAGAAGTCTCTTGCATTTAAAGAAATGCTGGAGAAGAGAACCGGCCTGCCGGTTGTGATGTGGGACGAGCGTCTCACGACGGTAGCGGCGAACCGCGCCATGATGGAGGGCGGTGTGCGCCGGGAAAATCGCGGAGAGTTCGTGGATTCCATGGCCGCGGCTCTGATTTTACAGGGCTATCTGGACAGCCTGCGGATCGCAAAGACCACTGCGCAGACAGAGGACGAGGAGTAATTTGCATGGAAAAGATTTCATTTACGCAGAAGGAGACCGGAGAAACGGTAGATTTTTACGTGCTGGAGGAGACCCGTCTGAATGGCACAGATTACATTCTGGTGACAGATTCCATGGAGGATGACGGAGAAGCACTGATCCTGAAGGATTTATCTGCTGACGGAGACAGTGAGGCGCTCTATGAGATCGTGGAGGATGAACAGGAGCTTTCCGGTGTCATGGGCATTTTCGGACAGCTTCTTGAGGATGTGGATCTCACCTTGTAAAGCAGGCTTCGCCCGGAAAGGTGATTTCTATGGCAGTTGACAGAGATAGATTTCAGAATTTATTAAAAGAAAAAGGCTTTAAGATGACCAGACAGCGTCTGGTGGTGCTGGAGGTGCTGGCGGAGAACCCGGAGCAGCATCTGACGGCAGAAGAGATTTATGAGCGAGTAAAAGTAGAGAATCCAGATATCGGATTGGCTACTGTTTATAGAACAGTACAGTTATTGTTAGAGCTGGAACTGATTGATCGCATCAATCTGGATGACGGCTTTATCCGTTATGAGATTGGAAGCATCGAGGAGAAGGAACATCACAGGTACCATCATTTGATCTGTATGAGATGCGGGAAGGTGTCCGCATTTCAGGATGATATGCTGGAAGCGCTTGAATCGGGGGTCAGAGAAGCGCTCGGATTCCAGGTGATCGATCATGAGGTAAAACTCTACGGATACTGTAAGGACTGTTTGAAAGAAGCAACTGATAACAGATTACAGGAGGAACGAGTTTGAGAAATATTAACAATTCAAAATTGCGGATCATTCCCCTCGGCGGACTTGAGCAGATCGGAATGAACATTACTGCCTTTGAATTCGAAGACAGTATTATTGTTGTGGACTGCGGACTGTCATTTCCGGAGGATGATATGCTGGGCATCGATCTGGTCATCCCGGATGTGAGCTATCTGAAGGAGAACATCGATAAGGTAAA
>CAVKIR010000218.1:435-3435 GCA_963656395.1 Prevotella sp. CAG:279 | reverse complement strand
GGATCTTGCTGACCTCAATCAAGGTCTTGCCCGGAACCAGAACCTTTCTCGTTGCATAGGACTCTCGAAGCTCCAGGTTACGGATGGACACACGATGACCATCCAGAGATACGACCTTTAAGTGATTGCCGTTGATCTCGAAGAGCTCACCGGTCATCATTTTATTGCTCTCATTATCGGAAATAGAAAAAATCGTCTGCTTGATCACCTCGCGGAGGCCAAACTGTGACAGAACCACCGGTTCTGCCTTTTCAATATAAGGAAGATAGGAAAAGTCGTCGCCGGATTTTCCCGCGATATTGAAGCGTGCCTTTTCGCAGGTGATGATCATCTGGAAATTCGGATCTGTTTCAATGGTCACATCATTGTCCGGAAGCTTTCTTATGATCTCAGAAAAGATCTTCGCGTCAATGGCGATGATGCCTTTTTCCTGAATGTCTCCCTCGATGATGGTCTCGATGCCAAGCTCCATGTCATTGGCTGTCATTTTGATCTGACCGGTGGAAGCATCGATCAGAATACATTCCAGAATCGACATGGTGGTTCTGGATGGAACTGCCTTTAAAACTATGGTAACACCCTTTAAAAGCTCGGATTTATGGCAGATGAACTTCATAATGTGTATAACTCCTTTCGCTGTGGCCCCGGAGGGGGATATAGATAAATAAATAGAATAATCCGTCGTATTCGTAGTAGGGACTGTGAATATGTTGATAAGTGGTTCAAAGCCTTGAAAATGCGGTGTTTTCGAAAAGGATAACCATGTGAAAAACCGCTGTATAACGATCCGAAAACCGGAGGAGTTATACACAGGGGCGATTTTAAAGAAAAGTTTTCCCCACAGGATCAACAGAATTATCCACACGCAAATGTGAATAAGCTAACTCGGATTGATTTTCTTACGTATGGTTCCAATGGTACGGATGGTGGAATCATTACTTTGAAGTTCTTTTTCGATCTTTTCCACGCCGTGCATAACGGTGGTATGATCGCGTCCGCCCATGATGTCGCCGATTTTTTTCAAGGTCGTACCATTCTCCTTGCAGAGAAACATCGCAATCTGACGGGGATAGGCGATATTCGCAGTACGCTTGTTGCTGTAGATATCAGTGGGCGTAATATGGAAATGATCGGCCACGACCTCGATGATCAGCTCGGGGGTTACCTTCCGGCTCTCACCGGGAGAAATGATATCCTTGATGGCTTCCTCTGCGAGAAGCATATCGATGGGACGCTTTTCCAGGGTGGAAAGGGCAATCAGACGATTGAAGGCTCCCTCCAGCTCACGGATATTCGACTTGATATTCGTGGCGATATAGGTAATAATCTCGTCATCGATGTGATAGCCTTCTAATTCCTCTTTCTTCCTTAAGATGGCCATTCTTGTCTCGAAATCCGGTGAGGACACATCGGCGATCAGACCGCATTCAAAGCGGGTACGCAGACGTTCCTCCAGGGTCTCTATGTCCTTGGGCGGCCGGTCACTGGAGATGATGATCTGCTTGTTGGCCGTATGAAGGGCATTGAAGGTATGGAAGAATTCCTCCTGGGTACTCTCCTTACCTATGATAAACTGTACGTCGTCGATGAGAAGCACGTCGATATTCCGGTATTTCTCACGAAAACGGGTCATACCGGAGGGATCGCCCATTCGCAGGGTTTCGATCAGCTCATTGGTGAAGTATTCACTGGTGACGTAGAGCACCTTCATGCTCGGATTTTCCTTCAGAATATGGTTGGCAATGGCATGCATCAGATGGGTCTTTCCCAGTCCTACGCCTCCATGCAGAAAGAGCGGATTATACACCTTGCCGGGTGTCTCGGCTACAGCCAGGGACGCAGCATGGGCAAATTTGTTATTGCTGCCGACCACGAAGGTATCGAAGGTAAATTTGGGGTTGATATTGGACTTTTCAAAATCCGGATGCGTGCCCGGGGATTCGGAAAGTCCATCGGAGGAGGGCAATTCGGTACTTTTCAGCTCCAGAGCCTCCTTCTCGGTAATGAATTCTACATCGTATTTTTCACCGGTAAATTCGGCTATGGCCACGAAAATCGGCGTTTTAAATTTGGAATTCAGATAGGTAATCATCTGTTCACCCATGGGGACGATGATTTTTACCACATGATTGTCGGTACTGTGAACCGTCAGGGGGAGCAGCCAGGTCTCGAAAGAAATATCCGAAAGCTCATGCTCCTTTCGGACGTGTTCGAGAATCTCGTTCCATTTTTCTTTTATCAGATTCATCATTTATCTCCTCAGTGCCCCATTTTGCGCATTTTAGGCAAAAAGAGCAATTTATCCTATAATCAATAATATAACAAATCGGAACCACGATCAAGCAGAAAAATAAGGTTATCCACTTATTATCCACATTTTATCCACATCTTGTGGATAACTTTTTCGGAGACACAAGATATATAAAATGCGGGAGGAAAAAGAAATTTAAAGCCAAATTGCTTGACTTTGGGGACTTTTATGCATATAATTGTAGTGATATTTTGTAGATAGGAGGTGTAGGCACCATGAAGATGACATTTCAACCGAAGAAGAGATCCAGAGCAAAGGTTCACGGATTTAGAGCTAGAATGAGCACTCCTGGCGGAAGAAAGGTATTAGCTGCCAGAAGATTAAAGGGAAGAAAGAAATTATCCGCGTAGGCCGCATATATGTGGCCTTTTTTTCTCTTTTAAGTTTTTTAAGACTTTTGGAGAGTGTATGAAGTATCCGCATTCAGAATCTTTGAAGAAGAATCGGGATTTTCAGCTTCTATATAAGGAAGGAAGGTCTCGAGCCAACCGTTATCTGGTGCTTTATGTGAAGGATAACGGCCTGAAGAAGAATCGTCTCGGTGTTTCTGTCAGCAAAAAGGTTGGCAACAGCATTGTGCGGCACAGAATCACCAGATTGATTCGGGAAAGTTACAGACTGCATGAAGACATGTTCAATAGTGGTTTGGACATGGTGGTCATCGCAAGGGTCAGCGCGAAGGATAAAGG
>CAVKIR010000218.1:0-425 GCA_963656395.1 Prevotella sp. CAG:279 | reverse complement strand
TTCACTTGGGAAAGCTTCAGGGAGTTTTAAAAGAAGAATGAAAATTGTATTGATCAGATTGATTCAATTTTATCAGAAATATCTATCGCCGATGAAACGTACAAAGTGTCCTTATTATCCCAGCTGCTCTCAATATGGTCTGGAAGCCATTCAGAAGCATGGAGCTTTCAAAGGAAGCATTCTTGCCGCCTGGAGAATTTTAAGATGCAATCCGTTTTCCGGTGGTGGATATGATCCCGTACCATAGCGAAGGAGGATTCATTCATTGACAGGTTTATTTTTGACCCGGAATGCTACGCCGATTCTGAGCCAGTTTGCGGCGATTCTGGGATGGTTGATCGAACGTATTTTTGATTTACTTTATTCTATGGGAACGCCGAGCGTAGGTCTGGCGATTATTTTATTTACCATCGTGGTATATACTC
>CAVKIR010000217.1:0-3437 GCA_963656395.1 Prevotella sp. CAG:279 | reverse complement strand
CCTCGGTGTGCACTAATACGCAATATTAAAGAGGAAGAGCTCCGTGATGAGAGCCAGATAGACGGAGGCCAGGAAGGTCAGGATATTGCCCTTGCCGAAGATGACCTTCATGGGACCCCGGGCATCGTGCTGGAGCTTCCAGATGCCGGAGGAATAGATATCCTCGGCCTCCACCTTCAGCCGCCGGTTCTCCTTCTCCAGAGCGTCCTTCTCCTTCATGGCGATGTCAAGCTTTCCCAGAAGCTGCGCCTTCTCCTTTTCGGAGACGCTGTGCTTCTTGATCTCCTGCCAGTATTCCTTTTTGTCATTGCCCAGCTCCAGTATCCGGAAGGTCACCTTCGCGGCTTTCAGCTTCAGGCACAGAGCCTCGTCCACGAAGAACTTCGGGTCGTTATGGAGATAGACAAAGATGGGATCAAAATCCACATCACTGTTGGTCTTGATCCGGTTCGCCTCTATCACCTTTGTCTCGTCATCCTCATAGGTCAGGGCGATCGACTCCAGCTTCACCATGCTGCTGTCCTCCAGCAGCGGGTCAAAACGGAAGCCGCAGGTATGCTCAAAGCCCGTGAGGTCAAAGTCCAGCGTCACGGTCTCACCCGGTACACAGGTATAGGGCACCGTCAGCGAATCCTCCGGCCGAAAATCCTTTCCTGTGTCAATAAATACCTCTGCTGTCAGCTGCATGCGCTCACCCATCTTATTTCTTCAACTCCTTAATTCCGCCCCATTTCTGATCCTTCTCCGAAATGGTCAGCTCCATTCCCTCCGGGATCGGCCACTCGACACCGATATCCGGATCGCTCCATAAAAGGCCGCCCTCATCGTTCGGATGATAGAAATCCGTACACTTGTACGCAAATTCCGCATAATCCGACAGCACCAGAAAGCCATGAGCGAAGTTCTTCGGGATAAAGAACTGCTTTTTATTCTCCGCGGAGAGCAGCACGCCGTACCACTGTCCGTAGGTAGCGGAGCCCTCCCGCAGGTCTACGGCCACATCGAACACCTCGCCGCTTACCACGCGGACGATCTTGTCCTGCGGATGGTGGATCTGGAAATGCAGGCCTCTGAGAACACCCTTCTTGGACGCGGACTGATTGTCCTGTACAAACGTCATATCGATGCCTGCTTCCTTGTAATCGTTATAGTTATAGGTCTCCATGAAATATCCGCGTTCGTCGCCGAATACGGTCGGCGTAATCACCTTCAGACCTTCGATCGGGCAGGTCTCTACTGTAATCTTTCCCATCTTTCTCGTCTCCCTTGCAAGCTCAAAATTGGTTTATAATCCATTGGCCACATCGATCAGATACTGACCGTAGGCCGTCTTCAGAAGGGGCTGTGCCAGCTTCACCAGCTGCTCCCTGTCGATAAAGCCACGGCGGTATGCGATCTCCTCGATGCAGGAGATGTACATGCCCTGGCGCTTCTGGAAAGCGGCTACGAAGTCCGCAGCGTCGAGGAGCGCGTCGTGATTGCCGGTATCCAGCCATGCAAAGCCGCGTCCCAGGGTCTCTACCCGCAGGGTTCCGCGGCGCAGATACTCGTTGTTGATGCTGGTGATCTCGATCTCACCGCGGGCAGAGGGCTTTACATTCTTCGCGATCTCTACCACATCATTGTCATAGAAATACAGACCCGGCACCGCATAATTCGACTTCGGATGCTCCGGCTTCTCCTCGATGGACAGAGCCTTGCCCTCCTCATCGAACTCCACCACGCCGTATTCCCGGGGATCCTTCACATAGTAGCCGAAGATGGTGGCGCCGCTCTCACGCTCTGCCGCATTCTTCAGCACATTGGAGAAGCTCTGGCCGTAGAAGATATTGTCGCCCAGAACCAGGGCTACCCGGTCATCACCGATGAATTTCTCACCGATGAGGAAGGCGTCAGCCAGCCCTCTGGGGCTCTCCTGCACCGCGTAGCTCATCTGCATGCCCAGCTGGGAACCGTCGCCTAAGAGCTCCTCGAAGATCGGCAGATCCCGGGGTGTGGAGATAATCAGCACCTCCCGGATGCCCGCAAGCATCAGGGTGGACAGCGGATAATAGATCATCGGCTTGTCATATACCGGCATGATCTGCTTGGAAATCGCCTTAGTCAGCGGATAAAGTCTTGTTCCGGAACCTCCGGCCAGAATAATTCCCTTCATTTGTAAATTTCTCCCTGTTTATTACTTATTTTTATACATTTCCTCGTAATACTTCTGATAGTCGCCGCTGGTCACGTTCTTCATCCAGTCCTCGTGCTCGAAGAACCACTGGATGGTCAGGCGGATGCCGTCCTTGAACATGGTCTCCGGATACCAGCCGATCTCGGCCTTGATCTTGTCCGGTGCGATGGCATAACGGCGGTCATGGCCTTTGCGGTCTGCCACGTACGTGATCAGATCCTTGCTGACCAGCTTCTTTCTCGGATCCTCGTCCGGCAGCATCTCCTGCAGAGTCTCGAGGATGATGTTGATGATCTCGATGTTCTGCTTCTCGTTGTGTCCGCCGATATTATAGCGCTCGCCCAGGCGGCCGTTCTCCTGTACCATGTCGATGGCCTTGGCGTGATCGTCCACATACAGCCAGTCGCGGACATTCTTGCCGTCGCCGTAGACCGGAAGCTTCTTGCCCTGCAGTGCATTGTTGATAATCAGCGGGATCAGCTTCTCCGGGAACTGGTACGGTCCGTAGTTATTGCTGCAGTTCGTGATATTCATCGGGAAGCGATAGGTATCCCAGTAGGCCTTCACCAGCATGTCCGAGGAGGCCTTGCTGGCGGAATAGGGGCTGTGGGGATCGATGGGCGTGGTCTCATAGAA
Source organism: Prevotella sp. CAG:279 (assembly GCA_963656395.1). Classification (GTDB taxonomy): domain Bacteria; phylum Bacillota; class Clostridia; order Lachnospirales; family Lachnospiraceae; genus Laedolimicola. The sequence goes on along the minus strand of CAVKIR010000217.1, from coordinate 625 downwards.
ATAGGTATCTCCCTCCTCCAGAGAGCCGTATACCTCATCGGTGGATACGTGCAGGAACTTCTTGTCTGCCTTGAAGCTTCCGTCCGGCAGCTCCCAGGCCTTCTTTGCCGCATTCAGCATCACCAGGGTTCCCAGCACATTGGTCTCCACGAAGATCTCCGGGTTTACGATGCTGCGGTCCACGTGGCTCTCCGCTGCAAAATGAACGACACGGTCGATGTCATTTTCCGCAAAGATCTTCTCGATGGCCCCGCGGTCGCGGATATCTGCCTTGATGAAGGTGTAGTTCTCCCGATCCTCGATGTCCTTTAAGTTCTCCAGGTTGCCTGCGTAGGTCAGGGCATCCACATTGATGATGCGGATGGTATCCCCGTACTTGCGGAACATGTAGTGAATATAGTTGGAACCGATAAAGCCGGCTCCGCCGGTCACAAGATAAGTTCTCATTCAAAAAAATCCTCCGATTTACATTTCTTCATAGTTGATTTCAGTATAACATCAAATGAGACCGAGGGCAAGACTTTTCCGAAGCGCCCGCCCTCTGTCGGTTGACAAGTGGTTACTGTACAGACGCCAGCCAGTCCATGATGGCTCGCAAAGGCGGCCCTATACAGGAATGAATGGT
>CAVKIR010000216.1:925-3441 GCA_963656395.1 Prevotella sp. CAG:279 | reverse complement strand
GCCGGGTGTACGCCCATCTTGATGGCATAATTCTCAGCCGGAAGTCCGAATGCATCCCATCCCATGGGATGAATGATATAATGTCCCTGCATCAGCTTGTAGCGGCTCCATACATCACTGATGACATAGCCTCTCCAATGTCCTACATGAAGTCCGTTGCCTGACGGATAGGGGAACATATCCAGACAATAGTATTTCGGTTTTTTCCCGTCGTTGACGTTCACCGGATGCTCTTCCCAGTGCTTCCGCCACTTCTCTTCCACCGCACGGTGGTTAAATGGTACTGCCATTTTTTTCCACTCCTCTTATCTATCTTTTTAAATAAATTCCACTGCATTTTATCATATCATACCCAAAGGCATTGTCAAGCAAAATTGGTTCGAAAGCCCTTCTACACAGCCCACTGGCTGTTATACAGCTCCGCGTAAAAGCCCCCTGCTGCCAGCAGACTTTCGTGGGTGCCCTGCTCGATGATCTGCCCGTCCCGCATGACGAGAATCACATCCGCCTCCCGGATGGTGGACAGACGATGTGCTACGATAAAGCTGGTGCGCCCCTCCATCATTTTCGCAAAGGCGTTCTGAATCTTCAGCTCGGTACGGGTATCGATGCTGGAGGTCGCCTCGTCGAGAATCAGCATGGGCGGCAGGCAGAGCATGACGCGGGCGATGCACAGAAGCTGCTTCTGCCCCTGGGACAGGCTGCCGCCGTCCTCCGAAAGCACCGTATCATAACCCTTCGGCAGACGCCGGATGAAGCTGTGCGCATGGGAGGCCTTCGCCGCCTCGACGATCTCCTCCTCCGTGGCATCCGGCTTTCCATAGGAAATGTTCTCGCGGACGGTCGCAGATTTCAGCCAGGTCTCCTGCAGAACCATACCGTACTGCTGCCGCAGATTTTCCCGGGTCAGCTCCTGAATGGGGGTTCCGTCTACGGAAATGGAGCCTGCGTCCGCGTCGTAGAACCGCATCAGCAGATTGATGAGAGTACTCTTGCCGCAGCCGGTGGGGCCGACGATGGCGATTCGCTGACCGGGCTTTACGTGCAGGTTCAGGTTCTGGATCAACTCTCTGTCCTTCGTATAGGAGAAATCCACGTTTTCCAGATCCACGCTGCCCTCTGCCTTCTCGATATGGGGGCCGTCCGCCGGATCCGCGCTCATGGGCTCCTGATCGATAAAATCAAAGACTCGCTCTGCGCAGGCCAGAGCATTCTGAAGCTCGGTAACCACACCGGAGATCTCATTAAAGGGCTTCGTGTACTGATTGGCGTAGCTTAAGAAGCAGGAAAGCTGACCCACGCTTAATGCACCCCGGATGGCCGCGAAGGCTCCCGCGACGCCGACGCCCGCGTATACCATACTGTTGACAAACCGGGTCGCCGGGTTCGTAATCGAGGAATAGAAAATCGCCCGCAGGCTGTGCTTCTGAAGCTGCTGATTGATCGCATCAAACTGTGCGATGGCTTCCTCCTCATGGCCGAAGGCCTTGACTACCTTCTGATTGCCCACCATCTCGTCGATGAGCCCGGTAAGCTCGCCCCGGGTCTCGGACTGTAGCTTGAACATGCTATGCGTCCGCTTGGCGATAAAGCCGGCCACCAGAAGGGACAGCGGCGTAATGCAGACCACCACCAGGGTAATGCCCACATTGACCGAAAGCATGAACAGCAGTGTTCCCAGAATCGTCATGACGCCTGTAAATAACTGGGTGAATCCCATCAGCAGACCGTCGGAGAACTGGTCGATATCCGCAATCAGACGGCTGACGATGTCGCCCTGGGGATGACTGTCGATATAGCTTAAGGGCAGATCCTGCATGTGATCAAAGGCCTCCGTCCGCACGTCCATCACGACCTTATAGGTGATGTGGTTGTTGCAGAGGTTCATAAGCCACTGAAATACGGAGGTGGCTCCTATGATGACACCCAGCTTCGTCAAGAGCTTCAGGAGAGCCGCAAAATCTACCGCTCCCTTTCCGACCATATAGTCGATGGCGTCGCCTGTGAGAATCGGTGCGTACAGGGTCAGAGCCACGGTCAGAATCGCCAGCAGAATGGATGCCAGCAGATATAGCCGATACCCCTCGATATAGCAAAGGACTCTTTTTAGTGTAGATTTACGCTTCATGTGCCTTTTCCTCCTCTGCTGAAACCTGGGAATCACAAATCTCCCGATATACTTCACAGGTTTGATACAGCTCCTCGTGCTTACCGATACCCGCTACCGCACCGTCATCCAGTACGATGATCTGATCTGCCTGCCGAATGGTTGCTGCGCGCTGGGATACCAGAAAGACTGTGGTATCTTTTTTATGCTCCCGCAGTGCCTTCCTAAGCTTCGCATCCGTAGCGAAATCCAGAGCTGAAGCACTGTCGTCCAAAATCAATATCTCCGGATCCCGCACCAGTGCCCTTGCAATGGTCAGACGCTGTCTCTGTCCGCCGGACAGATTGCGGCCGCCCTGCAGTATCTCGGTATCCAGGCCTTTTTCCTGCTTCTCTACAATCTCACGGCC
>CAVKIR010000216.1:0-915 GCA_963656395.1 Prevotella sp. CAG:279 | reverse complement strand
TCTCACGACCCTGAGCGGTCTCAAGGGCTGCGTACAGCTCTTCATCTGTAGCGTCCTTCTTGCCCCACTTAAGGTTTTCCCGGATCGTACCGGAGAACAATACTGCTTTCTGAGGCACCGTTCCCACCTTGCTTCTAAGTCCCTCATAGGTGAATTGCCGTACATTCAGGCCGTCCACCAGCACCTCGCCCTCGCTCACGTCATAGAAGCGGGGGATCAGGTTCACCAGAGTGGATTTTCCGGAACCGGTACCGCCGATGACACCGATGGTCTCGCCCGGATAGGCTCGGAAGCTCACACGGGACAGAGCCGCATCCGCACCCTCCTCATAGGTGATGCTGACATTTTTAAATTCCACGCTGGGAACATCACTCTTCTGCTCCTGCTCCTTCACAGTACCCTCGGTCATGCCTGTTTCCTGATCCAGAATCTTGTTGATACGGGACAGACAGGCCAGGGATTTGGTCACATTGACGATCAGGTTGGCCAGCTTAATCAGTTCTACCAGAATCTGGGACATATAATTGACCAGCGCCACCAACTGACCCTGGCTTAAGATACCCGCATTCACCTGACGGCCGCCGGTCCATACCAGCAGAATCACCGCTGCATTCAGAATCGCGTAGGTCAGGGGGTTCAGAAGTCCGGAAATCTGTCCCACGAAAAGCTGGGTGTTCATAAGGATAGTGCTGTCCCGATAGAAGGTCTTTCTCTCATCCTGCTGCCGGTTAAATGCCCGCACCACACGGACACCGGACAGATTCTCCCGCACATGCAGAAGCACCCGGTCGAGCTGGCTTTGCACCTTCCGGTACCAGGGAATCGTGATGCCCATAATTGCAAATACGACAATAAATAATACCGGAATCACCCCTGCGAATACCGTCGCCGCCTTCACATCAATGGTAAAGGCCA
>CAVKIR010000215.1:0-3456 GCA_963656395.1 Prevotella sp. CAG:279 | reverse complement strand
TCTGTGCACTGGCTGTGTGTGGTAGTCGCCGGATGAATAACCAGAGACTTTACATCTGCTACATTTGCCAGCAGAGAGAACAGCTCTAGGTTATCGATAAAGTCCTTTGCCTTCTGTGCGTCGCCCTTGATTTCGAAGGTGAAGATAGAACCGCCGCCGTTCGGGAAATACTTTGCGTACAGCTTCTTCTGCTCCGCATCATCGGATACAGACGGATGATGTACGGTCTCTACCTGCGGGTGATTGTTCAGGTACTCTACGACCTTCAGAGCATTCTCTACATGGCGCTCTACACGCAGAGACAGGGTCTCCAGTCCCTGCAGGAAGATGAATGCATGGAACGGTGAAATAGTTGCTCCTGTATCACGCAGAAGAATGGCACGAATCTTGGTTACAAATGCTGCAGCTCCTACAGCCTTGGTAAAGCTGATGCCATGGTAGCTGGGGTTCGGCTCAGTCAGTGACGGGAACTTTCCGGAAGCCTCCCAGTCAAACTTACCGCTGTCCACGATGACGCCGCCGATGGTGGTTCCGTGGCCGCCGATGAACTTGGTAGCAGAATGTACGACAATATCTGCGCCATACTCGATCGGACGAACCAGATACGGGGTCGCGAAAGTATTATCTACAACCAGCGGGATCTTATGTGCATGGGCAATCTTTGCCAGTCTCTCGATATCTACTACATCAGAGTTCGGGTTGCCCAGAGTCTCGATGTAAAGAGCCTTGGTGTTGTCCTGGATGGCTGCCTCTACCTCATCGTAGTTGAAGATGTCTACGAAGGTAGTGGTCACGCCGTATGCCGGAAGGGTATGCTCCAGAAGGTTGAAGCTTCCACCGTAAATGTTCTTCGCGGATACGATGTGGTCTCCGCTCTGTGCCAGGTTCTCAATGGTGTAGGTGATCGCTGCTGCGCCGGATGCTACAGCCAGAGCTGCCACGCCGCCCTCCAGGGCTGCGATTCTCTGCTCGAAAACATCCTCTGTCGGGTTGGTCAGACGTCCGTAGATATTGCCGGCGTCAGCCAGTCCGAAACGAGCTGCTGCATGGTCGCAGTTGCGGAATACGTAGGAGGATGTCTGATAAATCGGAACCGCTCTCGCATCGGTTACCGGATCCGGCTTTTCCTGGCCTACATGAAGCTGAAGGGTTTCAAATTTGAAGTTTCTCTGATCTCTTGTAATCTTACTCATTGGTTTTGCCCTCTCTTTTTGAATGTTAATGATATTGTAACTGTTCAGTACCTGACCAGTTACGTATGCAAAATCCATGAGAATCGGCTTCGCCGATGGGATTTTGCACTCCTGAATCATGTTCATACGGAGCTAGACATCCAGTGGATGTCTGTTCAGCTCCGACCGAAGCAGCGCGTAGAACCTCAGCAGCAAGTGCTTCGGGCTGTCCTGAATAGTTACATGATATTGTTCTATAATAACACATCTATTACTCTGTGAAAAGCGGTGTAGAGTAATATCTGTCTCCGGTATCCGGAAGCAGTGCTACGATGGTCTTGCCCTTGTTCTCCGGACGCTTTGCAAGCTGGATAGCTGCGTACAGTGCTGCGCCTGAGGAAATTCCTACCAGGACGCCTTCCTTCTTTGCCAGAAGCTTTGCGGTCGCAAATGCGTCATCATTTTCAATCGGAAGAATTTCATCGTAAATCTTGGTATTCAGCACATCCGGTACGAAGCCTGCGCCAATGCCCTGAATCTTGTGGGAACCGCTCTTGCCCTCGGAAAGAACCGGGCTGCCTGCAGGCTCTACAGCTACGACCTTCACGTCTGCTTTCTGGGACTTCAGGTACTCTCCTACCCCTGTCAGAGTTCCGCCGGTGCCGACACCGGCCACAAAGAGATCGACAGCTCCGTCTGTATCCTTCCAGATCTCCGGGCCTGTAGTGGCTTTGTGTGCTGCCGGATTCGCCGGATTGACGAACTGTCCAGGGATAAAGCTGTTCGGGATTTCTTTTGCCAGCTCGTCCGCCTTGGCGATGGCGCCCTTCATGCCCTTCGCACCTTCTGTCAGTACCAGCTCTGCGCCGTATGCTTTCAGGATGTTTCTGCGCTCTACGCTCATAGTCTCCGGCATAGTCAGGATGATGCGGTATCCCTTGGCTGCCGCGATGGCTGCCAGACCGATGCCGGTATTACCGGAAGTCGGCTCGATGATAACGGAACCCTCCTTCAGTTCGCCCTTTGCCTCTGCGTCCTCAATCATCGCCTTCGCGATACGGTCTTTGACGCTTCCGGCCGGGTTGAAGTACTCCAGCTTAACCAGCACGGTTGCTTCCAGTCCCAGCTCCTTTTCCACGTTCGTGACCTCTACCAGAGGTGTGTTTCCGATGAGTCCTAAGGTTCCCTTATAAATGTTTGCCATGATTTTGTTCTCCTTTCAATCTCCTCGTGTTTATTGATTTCATATATTTCCTATCTGTTTTGTAGTATATACCCGCTTTTTGAAAATGTCAACACTTATTTTCATGTTTTTCCGATAAACTAAGTAGGGAATTAAAAAAGAATCCTGCTCGCAGGATTCTTTTTTCAGGTTCATCAAGATTCCAGGATAATGGTAAATGGCCCGTCGTTCAGAAGCTCCACCTTCATATCTGCACCGAACTCCCCTGTCTCGACCACGGGCAGCTGCCGACGGCAGCTCTCTATGATATATTCATAGAGCTCATTGGCCTGCTCCGGTCCTGCTGCATCCGTAAAGCTTGGCCGGTTCCCGTGTCTGGCATCCGCGTACAGGGTAAACTGGGACACCAGCAGGAGCTCTCCTTTCACATCCTTCAACGAGCGATTGATCTTCCCGTTTTCGTCCGAAAAAATACGCAGACCAATCAGCTTCTTCACCAGACGGTCTGCATCCTCTCTTGTATCCTCCTTTGCCACACCAATCAGCACCAGATAGCCCTGATTGATACGACCAATGGTTTCCTCATGCACCGTCACCGATGCATGGGAAACCCGCTGTATTACAAATTTCATTTTCGATATTGCTCCTAGATTTTCTCGTGCTCCCGCTCCTTATAGGCCACAAACTCGCGGATCATATGAATCGTGCCGTCGATGCCTAAGGTCGCCGTATTCAGGGACAGATCATAACCGGCTGCTTCGCCCCATTTCTTACTGGTATAATAATTATAATAGCTGGCACGACGCTTATCGGTCTTCATGATGAGATCCTTCGCCTTTGCATCTGTCAGATCCCGCCGTCTTGCGATCCGCACGATACGATCTGTCAAATCTGCATGCAGGAATACGTTCACGACATTCGGGAAATCAGCCAAGGCATAGTCCGCACAGCGTCCTACGATAACACAGGGGCCCTCCTTGGCGATATTCTTGATCGCATCAAACTGTGCCAGGAAGATCTTGTGGTTCAAAGGCATCTCTGCAAAGGAGGATGTGGGATATCCCAGCGAATATGTGTCCATCACCAGAGAATAGAGAAAGC
>CAVKIR010000214.1:0-3476 GCA_963656395.1 Prevotella sp. CAG:279 | reverse complement strand
TGAGGGCATCTATTCCCTCGAAAAGGGAAGAACCTTTTACACCTCCAATGCAGGCTTGAAGGAGCTGCGGGAGGAGATCGTGCGCTATCTGGAGCGCCGCATTCACGTAAGCTATGATCCGCTCCGGGAGGTGCTGATCACCGTAGGCGGCAGCGAGGGCATCGACATGGCCTTCCGCGCCATGCTGAATCCGGGCGATGAGGTCCTGATTCCGCAGCCCAGCTACGTATCCTACGAGCCCTGCTGTGTGCTGGCGGACGGCGTGCCGGTGATCATTGAGCTGAAGGAGGAGAATGAATTCCGCCTGACAGCCCAGGAGCTGCGGGATGCCATCACGGACAAGACCAAGATGCTGGTACTTCCCTTCCCGAACAACCCGACCGGCGCCATTATGACCAAGGAGGATCTGGAAGCGATCGCCGAGGTGGTTATCGAGAAAGACATCTATGTGCTGTCCGATGAGATTTATTCGGAGTTAAGCTATGCGGGCGACCACGTATCCATCACCAGTATTCCGGGGATGCGGGAACGCACCGTGCTCATCAATGGCTTTTCCAAGGCCTATGCCATGACCGGCTGGCGTCTGGGCTATGCCTGCGGACCGGCAGAGATCCTAAGTCAGATGACGAAGCTCCATCAGTACGCCATCATGTGCGCACCGACAAACAGTCAGTATGCAGCCGTAGAAGCTCTGAAAAACGGGGACGAGGATGTGGCCATGATGCGGGAATCCTACGATCAGAGACGCCGCTTTCTGGTACATACGATGCGGGAGATGGGTCTGTCCTGCTTCGAGCCCTTTGGTGCCTTCTATATCTTCCCGAGCATCAAGGAATTCGGCATGACCTCCGAAGAGTTTGCGACCCGCTTCCTGATGGAGGAGAAGGTAGCCGTGGTTCCGGGAACTGCCTTCGGTGCCTGCGGCGAGGGCTTCCTGCGAATCTCCTATGCATACTCTCTGGAGGATTTAAAAGAAGCCACCGGCCGTCTGGCTCGCTTTGTGGAGAGGCTTCGATCGGAAAAGGGAGCAAGATAAATGGCATTCAATATCGTGCTTTTTGAGCCGGAGATCCCGGCCAATACAGGCAATATCGGAAGAACCTGTGTGGCGACGGGGACACGCCTGCACCTGATCGAGCCCCTGGGCTTTCGCCTGAGCGAAAGAGATATCAAGCGGGCCGGCATGGACTATTGGGCGCAGCTTGATGTGACAACTTATGTAAATTATGAGGATTTCCTTCGGAAGAATCCGGGTGCCAGACCCTATATGGCCACCACGAAGGCCCGGAAGGTCTATACGGAGGCACAGTTCGAGCCGGACTGCTACATCATGTTCGGAAAAGAAAGTGCCGGAATCCCGGAGGAGATCCTGCTGGAGAATCAGGAGCGGGCCATCCGCATTCCCATGAAGGGCGACACCCGTTCCCTGAACCTATCGAATTCTGTGGCGGTGGTGCTCTATGAGGCACTTCGCCAGAATGATTTTCCGTGCATGCGCCTGGAAGGACGACTGACCAAATACGACTGGAAATAAAGCGATGATGAAGCATTCACAGATCTGGAAAACGGCATATCGATTCGGAGCAATGACCCTGGCGGTGACGCTGGGGTTTGCTTCCTATGCGGCGCCGAGCCAGAGTGATGTGGATAAGATTCAGGATAAGATCGACCAGCAGCAGGATGAGATCGATAAGACCCAGCAGTCCATCGATGAGACCGAGGAGAAAAAGGATAAGCTGCAGCAGGCCAAGTCCGAGATGGAAAGCTACTTAAAGAAGCTGAACCAGCAGTATTCCAGTCTGGAAAGCCAGATCACTAAGCTCAGCAAGGATATCTCCGCCAAGCAGGCCGAGATCGAGGAGACACAGGCTGCTCTGGAAGAAGCCAAGAGTGCGGAGGAGAAGCAATACGCAGACATGAAGGAGCGGATTCAGTATATGTATGAGAATCCCAGAAGCTCCTTTCTGGAGATGCTTCTCGAGGCCGGAAGCTTCGCCGGTGCCCTGAACCGGGCAGACTATGCCGCCCAGATCGCGCAGTACGATCGGGAGATGCTGGATTCCTATGCAGCTCATAAGGCAGAGGTGCAGGAGCAGGAGGAGAGACTGGAGGCAGAGAAGGAGGCCCTGGACGAGCTGCAGGCTTCCATGGAGAAGAAGCAGCAGGAGGTATCCTCCCTGGCCAGCAGTACCTCCGGCAAAATCAGCCAGAAGGTCACGGACATCGCGTCGGCGCAGGCTGAGCTGGATGGAAAAAATGATACACTGGCGACGCAGCAGGAGGTATTGAAGCAGCTGATCGCTGAGAAGAAGAAGGTCGAGGCGCAGATCGAGGCTGCCAAGGCAGCGGAGATCATCGGCTCCCTGGGAGATGTGACCGGTGTGCGTACCACAGAGCTGGAATATACCCAGTACGCTGCATACAGTGCCAGCGATGAGGAAGTGAAGGCGCTGGCGACTCTGATCTACTGCGAGGCCGGCAACCAGGGCGCAGAGGGGCAGCTGGCCGTCGGCGCCGTCGTCATGAACCGTATCCGGGATTCCCGTTTCGGTCAGAGTGATATTATGAGTGTCATCCGGGCTTCCGGACAGTTCTCACCTGTTACCTCCGGGCGTTTTGACCTGATGCTCACCGACGGTGCGGATTCTGTCACCGAATCCTGCTACAATGCCGCTCGCCGCGCCATTGCAGGGGAGTCCAATGTGGGCAACCGAACCTTCTTCCGAACCTACGCAAACTATCCGTCCCTTAGCGGACTGGTCATCGGTGCACATATTTTCTCCTATACCTGGAATTATGCGTCCTAGAATCCTTCGCAAAATCTGCTTGACAAACAGAACGCAATCGTGTACAATCATCGTTGTTGCGGCATGTAAGATCTGTTTGTCCGCATTTGCCCAGATAGCTCAGTTGGTAGAGCAGAGGACTGAAAATCCTCGTGTCACTGGTTCGATTCCGGTTCTGGGCATGTACTGAGCACTTGGTGAGGTCTTCTCGAGCCTAGTGCGAAGACACACCTGGACACTTAGCGAGGTGTTTTCGAGCTTAGTGGCCATGGTGTATCCGTCTTCTTATATTTTACATGCGGGTGTAGTTCAATGGTAGAACACCAGCCTTCCAAGCTGGATACGTGGGTTCGATTCCCATCACCCGCTTTTTTTATATTAAAAAAAGTTCGGGTGTCAAAACACCCGAACTTTTGGTTACACGAATTGTTCCGTGCTTCGTAGAACACCAGCCTTCCAAGCTGGATACGTGGGTTCGATTCCCATCACCCGCTGACTGTGAGCACTTGGCGAGGTACTTTCGAGCCTAGTGCGAACGTCCACCTGGACACTTAGCGAATCGGGAGCGCAGCGAGCGGATGAGCTTAGTGATCAGTGTGTGTCCTGTGAGCACTTGGCTCACAATTCATGTGTTCGTAGCTCAGTTGGATAGAGCAACGGCCTTCTAAGCCGTGGGTCGGGGGTTCGAAT
>CAVKIR010000213.1:0-3511 GCA_963656395.1 Prevotella sp. CAG:279 | reverse complement strand
TTCCTCGGCCTTCGCCTTTTCCTTCGCCTCTTCCACAAAATAATCCTGAGAGCTCAAGGGCGCTTTACCCCGGCGATCCACCTTTTCGTAGGTGTCGTCCGGCTGCAGGACGTGCGCCTTCACATTGTCCTTCAGCTCAATATCCAGGATGTGAATGACTTCTTCCTTCAGTTCTTCCCGCTCGATGGGGAACATGATCTCCACACGCTTCTCCAGGTTTCGCGGCATCCAGTCGGCGCTGGCGCAGAACACATCCTCCAGACCATTGTTGTAGAAATAGAAAATCCGGCTGTGCTCCAGGAAGTTGCCGACGATGGAGCGCACATGAATATTCTCGCTGACGCCGGGAATGCCCACCTTCAGGCAGCAGATGCCCCGGACAATCAGGTCAATCTGTACGCCTGCTGCGGACGCCTCATAGAGCGCCACGATCACATCCCGGTCGCAGAGGGAATTCATCTTCGCAATAATCCGTCCCTCGCCGCCGTTTTTCGCATGCTCCGTCTCTCTTCGAATCAGCTCCAGCAGCCTGCCCTTCAGCCACAGCGGAGCCAGGGACAGCTTATTCCAGCCCTCGGGCTCGGAATAACCGGAAAGCATATTGAAGACCGCCGTGGCGTCCTCGCCGATGGGCGCAGAGCAGGTCAGAAGTCCCATATCTGTATACAGCTTTGCCGTGGAATCATTATAGTTACCGGTTCCCAGATGGACGTAGCGGCGAATGCCGTCCTCCTCTCTTCGAACCACCAGCGTAATCTTGCTGTGGGTCTTCAGGCCTACCAGGCCGTAGATGACATGGGCGCCGGCCTTCTCCAGCATCTTCGCCCAGAGGATATTATTTTCCTCATCGAAGCGGGCTTTGAGCTCCACCAGTACAGAGACCTGCTTGCCATTCTCCGCCGCCTGGGCCAAGGCCGCGATGATCGGGGAATTGCCGCTGACACGGTACAGGGTCTGCTTGATGGCCAGTACCTTCGGGTCGTTGGCCGCATCCTTCACGAACTTCACCACCGGATCGAAGGTCTGGTACGGGTGATGCAGCAGGATGTCACCTTTACGGATCTCGTCGAAGATATTGCAGTCCGCAGGCAGCTCCTTCACCGGCGCGGGCACATGCTTCGGGATCTTTAAGGCATCGAAGCCCTCCATGCCGTACATCTTCATCAGGAAGGTCAGATCTAAGGGGCCGTTTATCTTATACAGAGCCTGCTCCTTGATGTCCAGCTCCTTGGAGAGGATCTTCAGGAGGCGCTTGTCGATCTTCTCCTCCACCTCCAGCCGTATTGCCTCGCCCCACTGACGCTTCTTCAGCTGCTTCTGGATCTCTTTTAATAGGTCTGCCGCCTCATCCTCGTCGATGGTCAGGTCGGCATTTCGCATGACACGGTAGGGGGACGCGCTGACGATGTCGTATTTCAGGAATAACTGCTGCATATTCCGCTCGATGATTTCCTCCAGCAGAATCACATTCTTCGTGCCGTCCTCGCTGTCAGGAAGTCGCACGATGCGGGGCAGAACCGAAGGCACCTGCACGGTGGCGAACTCCAGTTCGGCATCCTTCTCATCCTTTTTCTGCAGCAAGGCACCGATATTCAGGGTCTTATTGCGAATCAGCGGGAAAGGACGGGAGGAATCCACGGCCATAGGAGTCAGCACCGGATAGACATTATCCCGGAAATAGCGATCCACATACCGCGCCTCTTCCTTCGTCAGCGCCTCATGCTCCGGTATCACATGGAGGCCGTTTTGCTTCAGTGCGGGGAGCAGGGAACGGGTATAGGTGGAATACTGGAGACTCACCAGCCCCCGCACCTCTTTCGTGATCGCCTCGATCTGCTCCTCCGCATTCATCCCTGCGATATCTTTTTTTGTGTAGCCCGCATGAACCATATCCTTTAAGGAGGCCACCCGGATCATAAAGAACTCGTCCAGATTGGACGCGGTGATGCTTAAAAATTTCAGCCGCTCAAAAAGCGGAATCGTTTTGGCGCGCGCCTCGCTGAGCACCCGCTCATTGAACGCCAGCCAGGACAGCTCCCGGTTCCTGTAGTACTCGTGTCTGGTAAATTCTTTCTTATCCATCTTTCCTTATACCTGCCTTTTCTGCCGGATAACGGGCCTGATACTGAAAATCGTTTCGAAGAAATCCGCTTTATGGGAGAAGAGTCCTTTCTCGAGAGTAATATCCTCTACCGTATCCACGACCACCAGAAGCTCCCGCTCCTTTAAGGTGACGCGGACGTTCTTGAATTTCTGCTTGTGGCTGCGATCCATGGAATTCGCCACCCGGAGAATTGCGCTGATTTTCGCGATAAGCAGGTAGTCATTCTTATCCAGGCTGCTGCCCATAGAGAACTCCTCAAAGGACAGAAATTCCTCTGTATCAAAGCGGATGGCATGGGCGATAATCTCCCGCTCCCGGTGGGACAGGCCGATGATCTCCGTGGACATCACGATCTGGTAGGAGCACTCCGCCGTATGGGTCATGCTGATGTACTTGCCGCAGTCGTGAAGCCACACGGCGATCTGAAGAAGCAGCCGCTCCCGCTTGTCCAGGCCGTGGATCCGCTTCATCTTATCGAAAATGGTCAGAGCCAGATACTCGGTTCCCAGGAGGTGAGTCTTGTTGCTCTGGTAGCGCTTGGCGATATTCTTTGCTGCCTCGATGATATCATTTTCAAAATTATGACTGGGCTTGAAGATCTTCTTACGCTCTGCATAATCATAGGCCAGACCGTCACAGATATTTAAGCCCGGCACCCAGATGACCTCCGCACCGGTCTCCTCGATGAGCTTCCGGTAGATAATCAGCGCCGGCAGCACCAGAGACAGATTCTCTGCCATGCCGCCCAGTCGCTCCATGGCTTTTTCTCTGGATCCGCTCCTTAATATCTTCTCATACAGATTCAGATACTCTTCCCTTGTAAATGACACACTTTTTGCGCGGCCGCTGTGGGTCACCAGCTGATTGATATAATCGCCTACCAGGATCATGTGCTTGATCTCGTGATCCTTCAGGTAGAGCCGCTTATAGCTCTTCAGCTCGTTGTTGATCATTTCCTCGATGATCTCCCCGAAATGGGTGGTTCGGCTCTCGATCTCCGCCAGCCGCTCCCGGATCCGCATGGTGCCGAGGCGCAGATTCTGGGTGGACACCAGAGCATCCTTATCAAAGAGAGAAATCTGGATGCTTCCACCGCCCACATCTACGATGGCGGTACCCTTTTCGATGATCTTCTGGAAGGACTCCTCGTTGGAGGCGATGGATTTATAGCCCAGGAAACGCTGCTCGGAGTTGCTTAAGACCTCCACCGTAAGGCCGGTGCGTACCCGGATCTTATCCAGAATCAGAAGGCAGTTCCTCGTCTCTCGGATGGCACTGGTAGCGCAGGCCCGGTAGTCATCCACCTGATATCCCTTCATGATTCCGGTAAAATCTTCCAGAACCTCGCACAGCTCTTCCAGCATCTCGTTGCCGATTTCCTTCTGGTTGTAGGCATCCTTGCCCAGC
>CAVKIR010000212.1:2716-3512 GCA_963656395.1 Prevotella sp. CAG:279 | reverse complement strand
CCGCAGTTATATCTATATGAAGGGCTTGCAGATGGTGGCCTGCGCGCTGATTGCCCTGGTGCTGGGCGTAGGAAGCGCCCGGTTCGCGGCGCTGACCGGTCAGGGGCTGGGCGCGGAACTGAGAAAGGCGGAGTATGAGAAGCTCCAGAGCTATTCCTTCGCCAACATCGATCGTTTCCGATCCTCTTCCCTGGTGACACGGCTCACCAGCGATGTGACGAATATCCAGAACGCGGTATCCATGGGTCTGCGGCCCTTCTGCCGCGGCCCCATGATGCTGGTGGTAGCCACAGGCGTGGCCTTTTCCATCAACCATACACTGGCTGTCGTGTTCTTTGTGGCACTGCCGCTGTTAGCCGCGGCTCTCTTCGTGATTACCATGAAGGTGCGCCCGCTCTATTCCCGAATGCAGACCGCCATCGACACAGTGAACCGGATTATCCAGGAGAACCTGACGGCGGTGCGGGTAGTCAAGGCCTGCGTCCGCGGTGACTACGAGGTGGAAAAGTTCGAGGAGGGCAATCAGAATCTCCGAAAAGAATCGGAGACGGCCTTCCGGTTAGCCGCTCTTAACATGCCGGCCATGCAATTCGTCATGTACGGCACGATCCTTTCGATTCTGCTTTTTGGCGGGTATCTGATTCAGAACGGCGTCATGAAGGTGGGCGAGCTCACGGGATTTTTGAGCTATGTGCTGCAGATCCTGAACTCCCTGATGATGATTTCCAATGTGTTTCTGATGCTGACCCGATCCATGGCCTCCGGCGCGCGGATTCTGGAGGTTATCGATGAAAAG
>CAVKIR010000212.1:0-2706 GCA_963656395.1 Prevotella sp. CAG:279 | reverse complement strand
GGTAGATTTAACCGATGAAAAAGCCCGGGATATCGAAGTAAGAAAGGGTAGCGTGGACTTTGAGCATGTGTGGTTCAAGTATAAAAAAGAGGCGAAGGAATATGTGCTCTCAGACATTTCCTTCCATATAGACGCGGGGCAGACCGTAGGCGTCATCGGCCAGACCGGCGCAGCCAAGTCTACGCTGGTGCAGCTGATCCCGAGACTCTATGACGCTACCGAGGGCGTGGTCAAGGTGGACGGCATACCGGTGCAGGAGTATCCGATGGCGCATCTAAGGGATGCCATTGCCATGGTGCTGCAGAAGAATACCTTGTTTTCCGGAAGCCTGATCGATAACCTGCGCTGGGGAAAGGAGGACGCTTCCCGGGAGGAGATCGAGGAGGCCTGCCGCATCGCCTGCGTGGACGAGGTGCTGGAACGGCTGCCCGATGGCTATGAGACCGAGATGGGACAGGGCGGTGTCAATGTATCAGGCGGCCAGAAGCAGCGGATCTGCATCGCCCGGGCGCTCTTAAAGAAGCCGAAGATCCTGATTCTCGACGATTCCACCAGCGCGGTGGATACGGCCACCGAAGCGAAAATCCGGGAGCGGATGGGAAAAGCCCTGCCCGATATGACAAAAATCATCATCGGACAGCGAATTTCCTCCGTCCGGCATGCGGATCAGATTATCATTCTGGATGACGGCCGGGTCAGCAATATCGGTACCCATGAGGAGCTGCTGGCTCGCAGCGAGATCTACCAGCAGATTTATCAATCCCAGAAGGAAGGAGTGGAGCTTTAATGGCACGGTACAGCTATGTGGGCTACAAGCGGCCTAAGAATACGAAGAATACCCTGAAGCACCTTCTTCATTATATGGGGCTCCACAAATGGATGTTTTTGCTGGTGGGACTTCTGGTATGCGTCAGCACCGGAGCCAGTGTCATGGGAACCTATCTTCTGAAACCGGTGATCAACCGCTTTATCATGCCCGGGGATATGAAAGGACTGGTAAGCGCAGTGGCGGCCATGGGCGGCATGTACCTCTGCGGTGCGCTTGCGACCCTTGCTTACAATCAGCTTATGATCAAATCGGCCCAGACCGTGGTGCAGGAGATAAGGAGCGACCTCTTTGCCCATGTGCAGACCCTGCCCCTAAGCTACTTTGACGCCCATACCCACGGAGCGCTGATGAGCCGCTTTACCAACGATGTGGACACGGTGCAGGAGGCCATGAACAACAGCTTCGCCATGGCCATCCAGAGCTTTCTGACCCTGGTGGGGACTATTGTCATGATGATGGTCTTAAGCGTGCGGCTGTCCCTGATTGTCATGGTGTTCCTGGTTCTCATGGGCATCTTTATCCGGACGAACAGTAAGAGGAGCAGGAAATACTACCAGAGGCAGCAGGCGGAGCTTGGCAAGATCAATGGCTTTGCGGAGGAAATGATGGCAGGCCAGAAGGTGGAGAAAATCTTTAACCATGAGAAGATTAACTTCGATATCTTCTGCGGCCTCAATGAGAATTTCCGTAAGGAATCCACGGATGCCCTGACCTACACGGGCATGCAGGTGCCCACGGTGGTCAGCCTTTCCTATCTGAATTACGCGGTATCCGCCTGCGTGGGCGGCATTTTCACTCTGAACGGCCTTCTCGATATCGGAAGCCTGTCCTCCTATCTGATATTTGTGCGCCAGAGCGCCCTGCCTATGAACCAGTTTACTGCCCAGATTAACCAGATTCTGACGGCCCTGGCGGGAGCGGAGCGGATCTTCGACCTGATGGAGGCCGAGCCGGAGATGGACGAGGGCGATGTAACCCTCTGCAATGTACTGGAAGAAAATGGAAAATTAAAAGAGACAGGCGAGCGCACCGGACGATTTGCCTGGAAGCTTCCGGCGGCGAAGTCGGGCGGCGAGACAGAGCTTCGGGAATTAAAGGGCGATGTAAAATTCGACCGTGTGGTCTTCGGCTATGTGCCGGAGAAGCATATTTTAAATGGCATCTCCCTGTATGCAAAGCCCGGGCAGAAAATCGCCTTCGTAGGCAGCACGGGAGCCGGAAAGACCACGATCATCAACCTGATTAACCGGTTCTATGAGATCGAGGCGGGTACGATCACCTACGACGGCATCGACATCCGGCGGATCCGAAAGGAGGATCTGCGCCATTCCCTGGCTATGGTTATACAGGAGACCCATCTTTTTACCGGCACCATCACCGACAATATCCGCTACGGAAAGCTGGATGCCACCGATGAGGAGGTGCGGGAGGCGGCACGGATCGCCAACGCAGATTCCTTCATCCGCCGTCTGCCGGACGGCTACGACACCATGCTCTACAGTGACGGCAGCAATCTCTCCCAGGGACAGCGCCAGCTCATCGCCATTGCCCGGGCGGCCATTGCGAAGCCGCTGGTATTGATTTTGGACGAGGCCACCAGCTCCATCGATACGCGGACGGAGCGGCTCATCGAGAAGGGCATGGACGCCATCATGGACGGTCGGACCGTCTTCGTCATCGCCCACCGGCTTTCCACGGTCCGCAATTCCAAGGCCATTATGGTGCTGGAAAAGGGTGAGATCATCGAGCGGGGCGATCACGAGGCCCTGCTGGCAGAAAGGGGACGGTATTATCAGCTCTATACCGGCCAGTTTGAATTGGAGTAACTATTCAGGACAGCCCGAAGCACTTGCTGCTGAGGGCGTATGAACATGATT
>CAVKIR010000211.1:0-3543 GCA_963656395.1 Prevotella sp. CAG:279 | reverse complement strand
ATGATACGGTGGATGTGGAGATCGAGAGCTTTATCCACGGAGCTCTCTGTTATTGCTATTCCGGCCAATGTCTGATGAGCAGCATGTTCGGCGGCCGAAGCGGGAACCGTGGTCGCTGTGCCCAGCCCTGCCGTCTGCCCTATCAGCTGAAGGGAGAGGGAAGATTCCTCGGAAAAAAAGGAGAAGACTATATCTTAAGTCCGAAGGACATGTGTACGATTGAGATTCTGCCTGAGATTCTGGAGGCGGGCGTGTGCTCTCTGAAGATCGAGGGACGCATGAAGCGTCCGGAGTATACAGCAGGTGTGGTACGAATCTATCGGAAATACCTTGATCGCTGTCTGGAACAGGGTACGCAGGACTATCGCGTCGATCCGAGGGACTACCGTGAGCTTCAGTCTCTTTATAATAGGGGCGGATTCTCCCGGGGCTACTATCAGGTACATAACGGCCGGGATATGATTTCCCTGGTAAATGCCAGTCATTTTGACGAGAAGGGAAAAAAGGCTCTGCAGGAAAAGCAGCACTATGAGTCCCTTCTCCAGGAGATGAAAAAGGAATATCTGGACAAGGATAAAAAGGAGGCCATCGAGGGATGCTTTCGTATTTCCCTGGATGCACCCAGTCAGTTTACCGTTCGGTATAGAGATGTTGAAGTCTGCATCGAAGGCGAACCCGGCCAGATACCCAAAAATCAGCCTATGACGGAGGCAGATATACGAAAACAACTTCAAAAGACCGGTGATACCCCATTTCTATTCGCAAAGCTGGAGATTCACATGGATGGTGCTGTCTTTTGTCCCAATGGGCAGCTGAATCGAATGCGGCGCGATGCACTGGAGAAGCTGAAAGAACAGTGCTGCGCAGCGTCGCACCGGATATCTGTCTTTGAAAGAAAAATTCCTGGTGAGAGAGAGCGGGAGCAAGCCGTCGGCACAGAGAGCAGAACGCCCGCTCATTTTCCGCTGCGGGTGCAGCTCGAGCGGGCGGATTATCTGAGCGAGGCACTTTCTTTTCCGGAGGTGTGTGCCGTCTATCTAACCAGCGAAAAGCTGGATTTCGAGAAGCTTCCGGACTATGTGCGGCTCTGCCATGAAGCCGGAAAAGAGTGCCTTCTGGTGCTGCCGGCCATTTTTCGAACACCGGCTAGGCAGTGGTTTTCCAAGCATCTGGATCTTCTGAAGCAGGTGGGACTTGACGGCCTAGTTTTGAAAAATCTGGAGGAACTGGAATTTGTGAAAAAGCAGGGTATCGATCTGCCTCTGGTAGGAGATCACAACCTTTACAGCTGGAATCAGGAAGCCGCATCCTTCTGGAAAAAGCAGGGACTGAAGCGGGAGACCCTGCCGCTGGAGTTAAATGAGCGGGAGCTGCGGGCAAGAGGCGCTGCCGGAGCCGAGCTTATCGCCTACGGTTATCTGCCCCTTATGACCACAGCCGGCTGCCTCCATCGGACAGTGGAGGGCTGCGATCACCGAGAAGTCCTGCGCCTGCTTGTGGATCGATATAAGAAGGAATTTCCGACGCTCAATCATTGCCGTTACTGCTATAATGTCATCTATAACAGCGAACCGCTGTGCCTTCTACATCAAAAAGAAGCAGTCACGCGGATCGCGCCGGAGTCCCTGCGTCTTATCTTTACTATCGAAGAACGGGAAGAGATGCGACAGATTCTGCAGGATTATGCAGACGTGTACGGAAAAGGCGCGCCTGAGCGAAGACCCACCTACAGCTATACAAAGGGACACCTGAAACGGGGAGTACAGTAAGTATATGGTCTTATTGATTACCGACTTATCCAAATATGCATTTATCATCCTGATTGCACTTTATACCTCCTTGAGCTTCTCGGTGCTACGAAAACGGGATCAGGAGGAGGTGCGCCATGGTTTCCGGCTGCAGATTCTGGATCTCTTCCTGATTCATGCCCTGGCCTTTGTGGTCCTGTATATGCAGACAGAGGAGATAAAGCTGGCCGTATTCTATGCCTTTCAGTTTTTTCTGCTGCAGGCAGTGCTGGTATTTACCCGGATTCTGTATCCGAAGGTAAATCGGCTGGTTCTGAACCACATGTGTTTGCTCCTTGCCATCGGCTTCATCATGCTGACAAGGCTGTCCTTCGAGAAAGCCGTGCGGCAATATGAGATAGCGGCATGTGCGCTTCTGGTGGCTCTGGTCCTGCCGCTTCTCATTCGAAAATGTGCCTTTTTACAGAAGCTTCCGTGGCTGTACGGTCTGGGCGGCCTGGCACTTCTGATGGCAGTAGCCATTGTCGGCAAGACCACGTCCGGCGCAAAGCTTTCACTGGTGATCGGAAAATTTGTCTTCCAGCCCAGCGAGTTTGTGAAGATCTCCTTCGTCTTCTTTGCAGCGGCCATGCTGAGTAAAAGTACGGAATTTCCGGATGTGGTGCGGACGACGATTCTGGCCGCGGCTCATGTACTTATTCTGGTCGTCTCCAGCGACTTAGGCGGAGCCCTCCTGTTCTTTGTGACATATCTCGTGATGCTCTATGTAGCCACGAAGAAGCCCCTGTATCTTCTGGCGGGTCTGGGAGCCGGTGCAGTGGCGGCCGTCATCGGCTATCGCCTCTTTGCCCATGTACGGGTGCGGGTACTGGCTTTTACGGATCCCTTCAGCGTCATCGAAAATGAGGGTTATCAGATCACCCAGTCCCTTTTTGCCATCGGAACCGGACGCTGGTTCGGCATGGGACTGAATCTTGGTATGCCCGGCAAGATTCCGGTGGTGGAGCAGGATTTCATCTTTTCTGCCATTGCGGAGGAGCTCGGCGGCATCTTCGCGATCTGCCTGATTTTGATTTGCATGAGCTGTTTTATTATGTTTATCAATATTGCCATGCAGATAAAAAATCGATTCTACAAATATACAGCTCTTGGTTTTGGAACCATGTACGGCTTCCAGGTATTTCTGACGATCGGCGGA
Source organism: Prevotella sp. CAG:279 (assembly GCA_963656395.1). Classification (GTDB taxonomy): domain Bacteria; phylum Bacillota; class Clostridia; order Lachnospirales; family Lachnospiraceae; genus Laedolimicola. Next base: position 597 of record CAVKIR010000211.1, on the reverse strand, counting down.
GCCATCCGCTTCATCCCCTCCACCGGTGTAACTCTGCCGCTGGTGAGCTACGGCGGAAGTTCCCTGGTATCCAGTATCCTGATGTTCTATATCATTCAGGGCATGTATCTCTTAAAAGAAGACGAGGATTTGCAGATTGAAAAAGAACGAGCAGTTAAAACCGGAAAAACAAAAAGAACAAAAGGGGAAGCGGGAAAAAAGCCGGAAAAATCATGAGCTGGCCGTTATTACCTATCTCTTCATCGGCCTTTTTGCGCTGATGACCGGATATTTTATCTATTTTGATGCGGTCTTAAGCCCCGATGTGATCAATAATCCTTACAATGCCAGACTCGATGCCTTCGCCGAGCGGACGATCCGGGGCAGTATTCTGTCCTCCGACGGAACGGTACTGGCAGAGACGAAGACAGCGTCAGACGGTACCCAGACCCGGAACTACCCTTACGCAAACCTCTTTGCCCATGTAGTAGGGTATTCCACCCGTGGAAATACGGGTCTTGAGCAGTTAGCCAACTATTACCTGCTGACCTCCAGTATCTCCCCGGCAGAACAGCTGAAAAATCAGGTGAAGGATGAGAAAAGCCCGGGAGACAATGT
>CAVKIR010000210.1:0-3583 GCA_963656395.1 Prevotella sp. CAG:279 | reverse complement strand
CTCCTGTCCCGTCCAGGTCTCTCCGTCCGCATTCGTCGTCAGGGTGGTCACCAGCTCCCCTTTGGAAAAGAGCTTTTCGGCATGTTCTCCGCCCTCCGGGCTGTAAATATCTTCCTTTGCGCGTATTTCAAACTCAGCTCCCTCGATGGGGCTAAGCTCGTAGACAAATTTCGAGTTCTCTCCCACGGATGCCAGCTTTTCTCCTTCGACAAAAATGGAAATCTTTCCGATGACCGGTTCATTCTTCTGGGTCGCTGTCACGACAAAGGCATCCACATCCCTGTCATAAGCCGCTTCCTGGGAAGAAACTGCGATTCGAACCGTGCTGCTGTCCGCCTTATCCCAGGCTCCGTCTTTCTCTGTCTCAAAGAAGGTATGATTTCCTTCTGTAACAGCTGCGTTCTTGGCAATCACTCCCTCATGGCCCTGCAGCACATAGCCCTCCGGGGCTGCGACCTCCTCCAGGGTATAGGTTCCCGTCGGAAGAGCAGCAGGTGTATCGACATAGACGCTGTCTCCTTCATCCTTGGTGATCGCCCGCGTGACGAAGGGATTCTCCCTCGTACCCAGCTGCTCACCCTGACTGGGCTGTACCACCAGATCGCCATACTTGAGCTTATATGCCAACTTTTGTACAGTGGTCCATTCTGCACTGCTATACCGGAACCAGGCTCCGTCGGTATCGTGGAGCACATAGCCTGCACCGGCCTTCAGCACGGTTTTTCCGCTCTTTGCATCCTGCTTCTGAATTCGGATCAGGGAGGTGATAGGGCGGTCTACGGCAATCACCAGATCATCGAGGGTCTGCCCCTGTCCGTCTCCTTTGGTCTCCCTGTCCCGATCATCCCCGGTCACATGAACGACAAAGGGTCTGGTCGCAAGCTTATCCTTCGGTGTCACCGTCTCAACCACGATATAACGGCCATAGGGCAGACGCGGTGTCGTCACCACTCCCTTCTCATCGCTCACGAGTCCGGAGACGGAGATGACATCGCTTCCGTCCTCATAGACAGAAGTCGGCTTCAGATCCCGCATCGCATGAAAATCCAGGGTGGTCGGATCCCGGTATGCATCAACGATGGCCTGCACAAGATCCACGTCCTCCACATCCTTGTAGGCACCATCGTCTAGCTCCGAGACCAGATATACGGAAAACTCTGCTCCGGCTACCGCCTCCAGAGAGCTCTGCTTATCTGTTCCTGTCACTTTATAGAAGCTAAAGGCCTGCTTTTTCACCTGTTCCGTCAGAACATTTTCTCCGGCCTGCGTATTCTTAAGCTTTGCCTTATAGATTCCGCCGCTACCTTCCGACACCTCCTTCGCGCAGGCGCGCACCGGATAATGGGTGTCATCCAGAAGATAGCCTTCGGAGGCTTTGATTTCCTGTACATACCAAAGATCGCCCACCACAAAGGTTCCTGCAAAGTCAAAGACTCCGTTTGCATCGGTCGTGGCTCGGGCCACCAGCTTCTCTCCGTCATAGAGACCGTAGACAGCTCCGGCCAGCGTCGCATCGCCCTGCTTCACACCGTACTGCAGAGCCTCCGCATCCTCCTTTCGCAGGGAATGATCCGGCGTCGCTTTTCCGGAAAAGCTCCATTTTTTCAGCTTATTTTCAAAGGTCACCTTAGAGACCCTGCCTTTGTGGGCAGAGCTGTCATAGCTCACGGTGACGGTCTGCTTCCCCGGCAGCACATACTGCTCCAGCTCCTGGGTGGCAGACGCCTTGCACGCTGCATCCTCCGGAACCTGGGAGGCCTTCAGCTCCTCCAGCTGATAGGTTCCCACCGGAATATTGGCAAAGGTCAGCTTTCCGTTTCGATCTGTCACGCCATACTGGCGCACGGACGTACCGGAATCCGATGTGCCGGAAAGACGATAGGCAAAGCCGGAGAGATCCGTATTATAATGATACTTCGCCTCCGCTGCCGCATCATAGGCTGCATCCGGTGCTGTCTCGATCTGCTTGGTCAGCTCTATGCTGCCCGTCTTGTATACATTATTTATCGTATAGGTACGGGTCTCATTCGGCTCCACATTCACGCTGCCCGCCTGCGGCACCTCCCAATAGGCTGCGGTTCCGCCCTCTGTGACCGTATAGGTTCCCATCGGAATTCCCGTAAAGGAGGCGACGCCTGAGGCATCGGTGACGGCCGTCTCATGGATGACATCTCCATAAGCGGAGGTGCCGGACAGGCTCATGGAAAAGCCTGCAAGGGAAGTCGGATAGGCACTGGGATTCGTGATGCTCTTCACGACATTCAGTGCTCCATACCCTTTCAGAAGCTGTCCGTCGACTCCGACGCTGGACAATTCAATCGAATAATATTCACAGCCGTGATAGCTTACATGAAAGGGCGCAGAAGGCTCCGCATGGAAGGCTACGCCCACGCTCATGCTGTAATCCGTCCGGTCGTCATCCACCGTACCGGTCGCGTACTGTCCCTTCCAGCGCATGGTGGTATTCTCCGAGGTATAATACCCCCGCGCTCCGGTCTTTCCGCAGATGCCTTCCCCGACATCCAGATCATGGGCAAAGAGATAGCCGTCGACGCTCAGCTCCTCGTCGGTGCCCGCCCGGAAGAAATGATATTCCATCTCCACCGTGAAATCCTGCGGTGCATAGCCGCACCAGGCGGGGGATCCTATGGAAATCAGATCCTGACCAAAGCTCATCGCCACAAAGGCATCTCCCTGCGTGAGCCAATAGTATACCAGGACATCTGCCTTTACATGCTGTCCATCGACATAGCAGCTTCCAGACTCCGGATAACGGATCCAGACATCACTGTCCTTGGAATGATTGGTCGCATATTTTCCATCCTTCCAGCCGGAGCCGTAGATGGCCGTGCTCTTTTTCCCCTGATAGATGATACCGGCACCGTATTCCGACGGTATGCTGTAGATATCCCCCGTATTCACCAGAGAGAGAGGCTCGATATAGGAGGCAAAAAATGCCCCGGCTGCCTCCAGCTTTCCCATATCGATGGTCTGCTGCTCTTCATCGCTTAGCTCCTCATAGCGATCGCAGATCTCCGTAAAGAGCTCATAGGTCGCTGCCAGTTCTTCTTCGTCCTGCCACCAGAGGTCGGCCTCCTCCGGAAATTCCTCGATCAGCTTTTTCAGAGCCTCCAACGGGGTTGACAGCGTTTCTTCCACTTCTGGCTCCTGCAGTTTCTCGTCCGCATTCATCTCTTTCTCTTCTGCTTCCGTCTGTCCGGGTTCCTCGGTTTGCTCCTCAGTCTTTTCCTCGGTTTGCTCCTCGATCTTCTCCTCTGTCTGCTGCTCTTCCTGCTGCTCTTCCTGCTGCTCTTCCTGCTGCTCTTCCTGCTGCACCTCCATGGCATATACCGTCTGCTGAATTCCAATATTTTCCATCAATAAAGAAGCCGTCAGCAAACACAGCAGGAGCTTTTTCCAGGAACTCCAACGTCCATTCCTTTTCAATAGAATTCCTCCCTATTCAATTTGCCTGATTGTATTTTTATCGGTGGTAATCTGTCAGAATTTGTCAGATGGAAACTTAGAATTGTAACTGTTCAGTACCTGACCAGTTACGAATGCAAAATCCATGAGAATCGGC
>CAVKIR010000209.1:0-3588 GCA_963656395.1 Prevotella sp. CAG:279 | reverse complement strand
CTGCACCGTCCGTCTCGGACTCGAAATCGTAGGTCACGCAGAAGGGCGTACCAATCTCATCCTGACGGCGATAGCGCTTACCGATATTACCTCTGTCATCAAATTCACAATTATACTTCTTGCTCAGCTGCGCGAAGATCTTCTCTGCGCCCTCGTTCAGCTTCTTGGACAGGGGCAGCACACCGATCTTCACCGGTGCCAGAGCCGGATGGAAATGAAGCACGGTACGGACATCGCCGCCCTCCAGCTCCTCCTCGTCGTAAGCTGCACACAGGAAGGCCAGAACCACGCGGTCCGCACCCAGTGACGGCTCGATGACGTAGGGGATGTATTTCTCCTTGGCCTCGTCATCAAAGTAGGACATATCCTGTCCGGATACATTCTGATGCTGGGTCAGGTCATAATCGGTTCTGTCTGCGATACCCCACAGCTCGCCCCAGCCGAACGGGAAGAGGAACTCCAGATCGGTCGTCGCCTTGCTGTAGAAGCACAGCTCCTCCGGAGAATGATCACGGGCACGCATCTCATCATCCTTCATACCCAGGGACTTCAGCCAGTCGATGCAGTACTGCTTCCAGTAAGCGAACCACTCCAGATCGGTGCCGGGCTTGCAGAAGAACTCCAGCTCCATCTGCTCGAACTCTCTGGTACGGAAGGTGAAGTTGCCCGGTGTAATCTCGTTACGGAAGGACTTACCGATCTGACCGATGCCGAAGGGGATCTTCTTTCTGGAGGTTCTCTGTACGTTCTTGAAGTTCACGAAGATACCCTGGGCGGTCTCGGGACGAAGATATACGGTATTCTTCGCATCCTCGGTGACACCCTGGAAGGTCTTGAACATCAGGTTAAACTGCCGGATATCGGTAAAATCATGCTTTCCGCAGGACGGGCAGCAGATCTCGTGCTCGTCTACATAAGCCTTCATCTGCTCCGGAGACCAGGCGTCCACAGAGCCCTCGATCTCGATGCCGTTGTCAGCCATATAGTCCTCGATGAGCTTATCCGCACGGAAACGCTCCTTACAGCTCTTGCAGTCCATCAGCGGATCGGAGAACCCGCCCAGATGTCCGGATGCTACCCAGGTCTGGGGATTCATCAGGATGGCGCAGTCCACACCCACGTTGTACGGGTTCTCCTGTACGAATTTCTGCCACCAGGCGCGCTTTACATTATTCTTCAGTTCCACGCCGAGATTGCCGTAATCCCAGGTGTTCGCCAGGCCGCCGTAGATCTCGGAGCCCGGATATACAAAACCTCTTGCCTTTGCCAGAGATACGATTTTGTCCATAGTCTTTTCCATTGCTTTTCTCCTTATTTATAAATGATATAGGACAGACCGCCGTCCGCGACGGATGCCTGCTTTTTCCCGGTTATCGTTACATTGCCGCCGGCGGATACCGCCAGGATCTTGCCCGGTGTCTCTACCTGCAGGGTCTCGTCGGTCTCCAGCACCAGCACATGTGCCTTCGACGCACCGTCCAGAGCATTCAGCGTCGTCTGAGAGCCGTCCGCATCCAGGAAGCTTCCGGTCAGGTCGTAGCCCTCGTCCTGCGCTTCCTCCACCGTTCCGCCGAACAGGGTCATCTCTGTATAATCTTCATAGTATTCACTTCCGTCAAAGACCAGCTGCAGGGTCGCAGTCCCGTCCTTTACCTCGAACTTTTTCAGCGTAATGTGATCGGCGGCAAAGTTCTTGTTGTACTCTGCCAGCTCTGACTCTATCTCGCTTTGAAGCTCCTCGGAATCGTAAAAATCCTTGTCGAATTCCTCCACGATCGTGTCGGTGATCTTCCCCTTCTTGTCCACTGCAATCGTATTCTCCGCAGGGACAGATCCGCCGCAGCCGGCCAGGATCGATACCATACAGATCAGGAGACAGAAACAGACTGATTTTCTCATCTATACTCCTCCACTTCTCTTCTGAGTTTTTCGCTCAGGGAATCCCATATAGTATAGCGTTTTTCGGGCGACTTTTCAATAATAAATTCATTGCAGCGATTCATTTCAGGCAGGCTTCCAGAACCTCCAGTGATTTGTAATGTCCCTCCATATACTTCTCCCGATAGCGATGCAGTACATACCGCAGCTCCGTAAGAACCTCATCCGATACCTTGAAGGTATAGAGCTTTTCGATGGAGGAGGCTGCGATATACTGCAGGGTGTACAGGGTGGATTCACAGATATCGAGCTTGTCAAAGTCCGGCGGGCACTCGCCGTTCACCACCAGCACCTTCAGCTCATAGATATAGTGAATCAGCTCATTCGGGATGGTCGGTTTACATAAAGCGCGCAAGGACTGGTACAGAAGCTTCAGCATCTCCACCTCGTCGTTGGCCTCCCTGGTATAATACTCCGCCACCTCGCAGAAGTAGAAGCCGTAGCAGGCTCCCTCAAAATCTGCACTGAGCTCATGAAAATAGCAGGAGGCCTTTGCCTGCATCAGATTGTAGGAGGTTCGTCCCTCGTAGACCGCAAATTCACCGAAGACAAAGGAATTGCAGACCGCCAGAAGCGGACTGTTCTGCCGCCTGGCGCCTCTGGCGAAGGCCGTGATCTTGCCCCGCTCGCGGGTCAGAAGAATCATGCGCTTGTCATAATCCCCCTGGGGGTAGGCCGCCAGCACCAGACCTGTCACTGTGATCAGCTGTCCCATATCAGTCCAGATCTTTCTTATCGTACCCGAAGTTCTTAATCAGGAAATCGCTGTCACGCCAATCCTTCTTGACCTTGACCCAGAGCTGCAGGTTCGCCTTCATTCCCAGCATTTCCTCGATCTCATAGCGGGCCGCGCTGCCGATCTTTTTAAGCATCGATCCCTGCTTTCCGATGATGATGCCCTTGTGGGAATCCCGCTCGCAGATAATGGTAGCGTCGATATCGCAGACCTTTCCGTTCGTCCGCTCCTTCATCTTATCGATGGAGACAGCGATGCCGTGGGGGATCTCCTCATTCAGGCAGCGCAGCGCCTTCTCCCTTATCAGCTCCGCCACGATCTGGCGCATGGGCTGATCCGTCACCGTATCCTCGTCATAGAACTTCGGTCCGTAGGGCAGATATTTGAAAATCTGCTCGATCAGTGTCTCTGTGTTATCGCCGCTTAAGGCTGATACCGGTACAATCTCATCGAAGGTGTGAAGCTTCCGATAGGTATCGATGACTGCCAGAAGCTCCTCTTTTTTTACAGTATCGGTCTTATTGATCACCAGAATCACCGGCGTATGAACCTTCTTCAGCTGTTCAGCGATATGCTGCTCGCCCGCACCGACAAAGGTAGTAGGCTCCACCAGCCAGAGAATCACGTCTACCTCCCTGAGGGTGCGCTCCGCTGCATTTACCATGTACTCGCCCAGCTTATTCTTGGCCTTATGGATGCCCGGCGTATCCAGGAATACGATCTGACCCTCGTCGCAGGTATAGACCGTCTGAATCCGGTTTCTGGTAGTCTGCGGCTTATTCGACGTAATCGCGATCTTCTGGCCGATCAGCTTGTTCATCAGGGTGGATTTTCCCACGTTCGGCCGCCCAATCAGGGTGGCGAAGCCGGATTTGCAATTATTTTCCATATTTTTACTCCCTATATGTATGTAC
>CAVKIR010000208.1:0-3590 GCA_963656395.1 Prevotella sp. CAG:279 | reverse complement strand
GTTTCTATGATCCTCCTATCAGTAAGCAGTAAGGACGCGACTGTACCTTAGGTGAAGGTACTGAACAGTTGCAAGAAGGAGGTTGTATTCATGAGCTATGCATACGTAGGATGCAGAACGACAAAGGAACGAAATGCAAGGGGAGAGGGTATCAGTGTCTATGAGATCGATGAGCAGACCGGAAAATGGAAGCTGCTGCAGTGTCTGGAGACAGAGCCGAACCCTTCCTACCAGACCATCGACTCGCAAAAGAGATTCCTCTATTCCGTCCATGGTGATTTCACGAAGGTCAGCAGCTATCAGATTCGGGAGGATCATACCCTGCAGCATCTGAACACCATCGAAATCGGCGGAAAGAATCCGGTCGATATCACGCTGGATAAGGAGGAAAAGCGCGTCATCGTGGCGACGCTCCAGGGCGGCACCCTCTATACCATCGAGCGAAAGGAGGACGGATGCCTCGGAGAGATCCTTGCAGCCTATACCTTCGAGGGCAAGGCGGAAGGCAAGGTATCGACCATCCATCAGTGTCTCTGGGATAAGAAGAAAAATCATCTCTTCTCCTGTGCCCAGGGCCGGATCAACGGATACGGACAGATGCGCGCCCTGCGCTACGACCACGAAACCGGAGCCTTTACCCAGACGGCACAGTTCCTGGCCAGAACCTGGGACGAGCCGCGCCATGCAGCGGTGCATCCGAATAACCGCTGGGTCTATATGTGCGAGGAGAAGGGCAATAAGGTTCTGTATTTTCAGTTCGATGAAGAGACCGGAGGCCTGGAGGCCATGCAGGAGCTTTCCACCGTGCCGGAGACCGTGACCGGATATTCCGATGCCGGAGAGGTCTGTGTAGATCCCAGCGGACGCTATGTCCTGGTGTCGAACCGCTATACAGACAGCATGGCCGTATACCGCATCGATCCGGTGACCGGCTACATGAAGAATACCGGCTTCTTCCCCTGCCTGGGCAAGACACCGCGCTTCTTCTGCTTCGGCCCGGGCGGTCGGTGCTACGTGGCCAATGAGGATAGCGACACCATCGTAGAATTTGAATTCGATGCCGCTACAGGCCAGCTCGTTCCTACCTTACAGATCATCGAGACCGGCAGCCCCGTCTGCATCGTCTTTGCATAAGGGAGGGATAAGAGTATGAATTTAGGCGTTATTTCTCTTGTATTACTTTTAGCTGCCATCGTCATCGGCTTCCTTCGCAATGTCAATGTGGGAATCCTGAGCATCGGCTTTGCCATGATTCTGACCCTGATCTTCAAGGACAGCATCTCGGCGAAGGATGTCGTATCCGGCTTCAGTACCTCCCTCTTCGTGCAGATGGTGGGTGTCACCTATCTCTTCGCGATCATTAACGGAAATGGTACCCTGGAGCTTCTGGCCAAGAAGATCGTAAGCAAGGTTCCGGCGAGAACCATTCCCTTCGTCATGTTCCTGATCGGCATGGCCTTGAGTGCAGCAGGCCCGGGCTCCATCCCCTGTCTGGCGATCATCCCGGTCATCGCGATCCCCATCTCCCTGTCTGCCGGCATCAACCCGATTATGACTGCCATCATCGGTGACATGGGCGCCATGGCAGGACGGATGAGCCCCCTGACTCCGGAGGCTGCCGTGGTGCGGGGACTGATGGAGGAGCAGGGACTGACAGGCAATACCGTTCCGATCATGGTCTGTACCGCCATCACGACGGTTCTCTGTGCAGCCTTTGTCTACGTCTATTATAAGGGCTGGAAGATCGAGGCTTCCGTACAGGATGCAGCAAAGGAAAATCTGCCGAGCTTTACCTGGCAGCAGCTGGCATCCATCGCAGGTCTTCTGATTCTGGCCTTCGGCGTCCTGGTGCTCTCCTGGAACGTAGGACTGACGGGCTTCCTGATCGGATCGATTCTCTGTATTCTGGGCTGCGGGGATGAGAAGAAGGCCGTGGCCGGCGTTCCCTGGAACGTCATCATTATGGTACTGGGCGTCGGCATTCTGATGAATGTCATCTCCCTCTCCGGCGGTGTGGAGATTCTGGTCAATGCCCTGGAAAATGTCATGAATGCCAAGAGTGCGGCACCTGTGATGGCACTGCTGGCAGGCATCATGTCCTTCTTCAGCTCCGGACTGGGCGTCGTGTTCCCGACCCTGGTTCCCATCTGCGGCGGACTGGCCAGCGGAGTCGGCGCGGACGGCGTCTACCTGGTGGCAATGGTCGTCATCGGCGGAACGATTGCAGGCTATACGCCGATCTCCACCACAGGCGCCCTGATTATGGCGGGTGTGGCGCAGCAGAAGGATTCCGAGAAGCGGTTTCCCCAGAATAAGATGTTCGTGGAGCTCTTTGCCGTCTCCTTTATCAATCTGGCGGTACTGGCCGTGATGGCCTTGCTGGGAGCTTATAAATTCTTTATATAGCATCATTCCATTTCGCAATTATACATTTGAATTTACAGCATTTACAATACAGGTAACAAGGAAAAAAGCCCGGCATCCGAACCGGATGCCGGCACAGAGGAACCGGAGGGAAAGCGATGAAGATAGAAAAACCGGCAGTAGCGGGCACGCTGGAATCCAGCGACGCCATGGTTACGGTAGAGCCGAACGAAGAAGGAGCGGGAATCCGGCTGGACCTGGACAGCAGCGTGATGCAGCAGTACGGCCGTCAGATCAGGAAGGTAGTTCTGGAGACCCTGGAGCGGCTGGAGGTCACAGATGCGAGAGTCCATATCGTGGACAAGGGAGCCCTGGACTGCACCCTGAAGGCCCGGGTAGAATGTGCGGTATACCGCTCGAATGAAAGAACGACGGGGCTGCCGTGGGGAGGTGTCATTCGATGATGAATCCGAATAAGAAGAGATTAAGAAGAACCATGATGTTCCTGAACTGTCAGAAGCCGGGACTGATCAAGGACCCGTATATCTACAAGCCGGATTCCATCATGCTGGATCTGGAGGATGCGGTGGCAGAGAAGGAAAAGGATGCCGCCCGGTATTCCCTGTATCATGCCTTGCAGGAGATCGACTACCACGGAGTAGAGCGGGTCGTCCGAATCAACGGACTGGATACCGACTACTGGAGAGAGGATATCCGCGCCAGCGTAGCCGGCGGAGCAGATTCCATCCGAATTCCGAAGACAGAATCCGGAAAAGACGTGAAGCTGGTGGAGGAGGAGATCCGGAAGGCCGAAGCAGAATTTGGTATTCCGGAGGGCAGAACGCTGATTATGGCGGCTCTGGAATCCGCCATGGGCATCATGAATGCCCTGGAGATCTGCCGGTCCTCGGAGCGCCTCTTCGGCATCGCCTTAAGCGGCGGAGATTATTCCAAGGATCTGCAGACCACCATATCCGGCACCGGTGTGGAATTCGCAGGCGCGAGACAGATGATGATCATCGCAGCCAGAGCGGCGAAGGTACAGTGCTTCGATACCGTATTCACGAACCTGGATGACATGGAGGCCTTCGAGAAGGAGGTTCGCATGATTAAGATGATGGGCTTCGACGGAAAATCCATCATCAATCCGAGACAGATCGCATTGGTGCATGATATCTATACACCGACCGAGAAAGAGATTATCTTCTCCGAAAAGGTCGTAAAGG
>CAVKIR010000207.1:0-3604 GCA_963656395.1 Prevotella sp. CAG:279 | reverse complement strand
GTATACATTCGTAATGTTGCTTACATGCTTCAGAAGGTTCGGAAGGCCGGCCTCCAAAGCCTCCAGATTCTCATTGTTCAGATCTGCCTTCGCCACGCCGCCGTTGTACTTCAGAGCACGAACGGTCGCTACGATAACGACTGCGTTCGGCTTCAGGCCTGCCATACGGCACTTGATATCCAGGAACTTCTCAGCACCCAGGTCTGCACCGAAGCCTGCCTCTGTAATGGTATAATCTGCCAGATTCAGGCACATCCTGGTAGCGGTCACGGAGTTGCAGCCGTGCGCGATATTTGCGAAGGGTCCGCCGTGTACGATGGCCGGTACATGCTCCAGCGTCTGTACCAGGTTCGGCTTCAGAGCGTCCTTCAGAAGAGCTGCCATAGCGCCCTGTGCGTTCAGATCGCCTGCGGTGACCGGCTTCTGCTCGGATACCTTTCCATAGGTATAGCCGACGATGATGCGTGCCAGTCTCTCCTTCAGGTCTGTGATATCCTTTGCCAGACACAGCACAGCCATGATCTCGGATGCAACGGTGATATCGTAGCCGTCCTCTCTCGGCATGCCGTTGGTCTTGCCGCCCAGTCCGTCTACGACGTTGCGCAGCTGACGGTCGTTCATATCGACGCATCTTCTCCAGGTAATCTTTCTCGGATCGATGTTCAGAGCATTGCCCTGGAAGATGTGGTTGTCAATCATGGCTGCCAGCAGGTTGTTCGCCGCACCAATAGCATGGAAGTCGCCGGTGAAGTGAAGGTTGATATCCTCCATCGGAACGACCTGTGCGTATCCGCCGCCTGCTGCTCCGCCCTTTACACCGAAGACCGGTCCCAAGGACGGCTCACGAAGGGCTACCATCACCTTCTTGCCCAGCTTCTGCATACCGTCTGCCAGACCTACGGATGTGGTGGTCTTTCCCTCTCCTGCCGGAGTCGGGTTGATGGCGGTTACGAGAATCAGCTTGCCGTTCTCTGCAGGCTTCTCCTTGAGCAGATTGTAGTCAATCTTTGCCTTGTACTTTCCGTACTGCTCCAGATACTTGTCGTCGATGCCTGCTTTGGCTGCAATCTCTGTAATCGGCAGCATCTCTGTCTCCTGCGCGATCTCGATGTCTGTCTTAAATCCCATGGTAAAACGTCTCCTTTCATGATACCGAACCCGTTTCAAGTCCGGTGTTCAGGTTTTTTGAATCGTTTCATAGATACGATCTATCATAGGTTCATTATAAGGAGAGATACCGCAACCGGCAATCGTACACTTTGTCCTATTTTGATATTCTTTTCACAAACAATTTACAGGCATGGATTTATTCTCTCACCAGTACCTTCTCCACCTCTGCGATATAGAGGGTATGATAATCCTTGTTCGGGTACCATTTCTCATCACAGTCCTTGTCGATGAAGCAGGAAGGGTCGTAGTTCTGGGCGTAGAGCTTTCTGCATACCAGAACCGTATTGGCTTCGCCGAAATACGGTGTGCCTTCCGTATGCTCGACCGTCAGGCCGGACTTCGCCACCTTGTCCTCGTCCCGGCCGGATACGGTGCCCAGATAGCTTAAGGTCTTACGATAGCTCTCATCCAGCACGGACAGGGAAAAGGTCTCGCCTGCGTCTACGAATTCCTTGGTATAGCGCTGGGGGCGCAGCACGATATATGCCACATTCTTGCCCCACATGACGCCCAGACCGCCCCAGGAGGCCGTCATGGTATTCACCTTGCCATCCTTCTCGGCGGTGACCAGCAGCCACTCCTTACCGATCATCTGAAATACATTTTTCTCTAATTCTTCCGGTTTGATGCTTTTCATATCCATTTCTCCTACACAATTAACGAATCTTATCCGGGAAGCCCACCTTCTTCTGGATCTTCCGCAGGGTCTTATTGGCTACATAGTCGGCCTTCTCCGCATTATTCTTGATGACGGAATCGATATAGGCCTTGTCTCTGGTAAGCTCTGCCACCCGAGCCTGCAGCGGCTTCAGAACAGAGATAACCGCCTCGCCCACGGCCGGCTTGAACTCGCCGTAGCCCTTGCCGTCGAACTCCCGCTCCACCTCTTCCGGAGTCTTGCCGGTGCATGCACAGTAGATGCTGATCAGGTTCTTGATGCCGGGCTGCTCGTCGCGGTAGCGGATCTGCCCCTCGGAGTCCGTCACGGCGCGCTTGAATTTGCGCATGATGGTATCCGGATCATCCAGAAGGTAGATGCTGCCGTTCGGATTCTCATCGGACTTGGACATCTTCTTTTCCGGATCCTGCAGGCTCATGATCTTCGCGCCCACCTTTGCGATATAGGCCTCCGGCACAGTAAATACATCCCCATAGAGACCGTTAAAACGCTGGGCGATATCCCGGGTAATCTCCAGATGCTGCATCTGATCGATGCCCACCGGAACTACATCGGCCTGAAAGAGCAGGATATCGGCTGCCATCAGCACCGGATAGGTGAAGAGGCCTGCGTTGATATTGTCGGCGTGCTTCGCGGACTTATCCTTGAACTGGGTCATACGGCTCAGCTCGCCCATGTAGGTGTAGCAGTTCAGGATCCACGCCAGCTCCGCATGGGCCGGTACGTGGGACTGATAATAGATACAGTTTTTCTCCGGGTCGATGCCCGCTGCGATAAACAGGGTCAGAAGCTCTCTGGCATGCTTCCGAAGCTCCGCCGGATTCTGCCGAACCGTGATCGAATGCATGTTCGCCACACTGTAGAAGCACTCATATTCGTCGCTTAGGGTAATCCAGTTCTTCAAGGCTCCCAGGTAGTTGCCCAGGGTCAGATTCCCGGTGGACTGCATTCCGCTGTATAATACTTTTTTATCTCCTAGCATCTTTTTTTCTCCTCTTCGTATATAGTTATGCAATATGCAACAGCATGCTCGCTATCTTAAAATAAATCAACAGGCTGCAGGCGTCCACGATGGTGGTGATAAGGGGTGCCGCCATGATCGCCGGGTCAAGCTTCAGCTTCTCGGCCAGCATCGGCAGGACACAGCCAATGATCTTCGCCAGCAGAATCGCCAGTATCAGAGACAGCACGATGACCAGATTCATGGTCATTCTGCCCGGATACTGCAGCACCAGGCGCACCAGGTTCGCTGCCGCCAGCAGGATGCCGCAGAGAAGACCCACCCGGAACTCCTTCCAGATGACGCTTGGAAGATCCTTCCATTCGATATCTCCCACCGCCATACCGCGGATCACCATCGTGCTGCTCTGGTTGCCGCAATTACCGCTGGTATCCATCATCATGGGGATGAAGCTTAGAAGCAGCGGCAAGGCCTGCAAGGCCTCGCGGTATTCCATCAGAATCGCACCGCTCAGCACCGAGGTAAACATCAGGATCAGAAGCCAGGGAATACGATTCTTCGTCAGCTCCAGGACGCCCATGCGAAGATAAGGCTTCTCTGACGGAAGGATCGCAGCCATTTTTTCAAAATCCTCGGTGGCCTCCTGCTCCATGACCTCCACGGCATCATCGACGGTGACGATGCCCACGAGGCGATCCTCATGGTCGACCACGGGAAGACAGAGCAGGTCGTATTTATTGAAGGTCTCTACGACGTCCTCCCGATCCTCTGTGGTCACCGCATAGATGATATTC
>CAVKIR010000206.1:0-3636 GCA_963656395.1 Prevotella sp. CAG:279 | reverse complement strand
CTATCAGGAGACCTTGAAGACCGGAAAGATGACCTACTGGAGCAGAAGCCGCCAGGAGCTCTGGGTAAAAGGACTCACCAGCGGCCATTACCAGTATGTCAAAGAGCTGGTCGTGGACTGCGACTGTGACACGATACTGGCGAAGGTATCTCAGACCGGAGCGGCCTGCCATACGGGCAGCAAATCCTGCTTCTTCCATGAGATCGCGAAGACAGAATATAAGAATACGAATCCTTTAAAGGTATTTGAGGATGTATACAAGGTGATCGCCGATCGAAAGGAACATCCGAAGGAGGGTTCCTATACCAACTATCTCTTTGACAAGGGCATCGACAAGATCCTGAAGAAGGTGGGAGAGGAAGCCACCGAGCTGGTCATCGCGGCGAAGAATCCGGATCCCGAGGAAATCAAGTATGAGATGTCGGATCTTCTGTATCATGCCATGGTTCTGATGGTGGAGCGGGGCGTGACCTGGGAGGATATTACGTCGGAGCTGGCGAACCGGTAAAACGGATATGATGCTATAAAACGAGTATATAAGTAGGAAAATTATGTTTTTTACGATCCTGAAACAGAATAAAAAGAAATGCATTTTGGCAGCGGCAGCCTTGTGGCTGCTGCTTTGCATGTTCCTGACACCGGTCTTTACAACGGTGACACTGACCTTTGAAAGCGATCCCCACGGTGAGGTGGTGACGACGGTCTTTGCCGGGCCCGGGGAAAATGTAAGCGGACGGGATGATCACCACCGGGTGGTGGTAAACGGCACCGCACGCATCTTCTACGGAGATCTCCAGTATGGCCGTCATTGCTCCCTGAAACGGATCGATCCGCTGGATCAGAACTATTCCACGGGAGAGCCGCTGACCATTACGGGACTTACCGTGAAGAAAAATGGCATTCAGACCATTTCTCTGACCAGCGATGAGCTGCGGAGCTATTTTACGGTCAATGCCGATCTGGAATTACTAGGGGAAGATGGCTTCACCTTCCGGGTAGTTGGTGACGATTCCCAGATGCTTCCGACGGATGCATTTCAAGCACTGTATGCGAAGACTCCCTTTATGGTGCGGCTTCTGGGCGGGCTTGGAAGCGGCCTTTTGCTGGCGCTGGCAGTCCTTCTGATCCGCTGGTTCGTGCAGAGCATTGCGGGACAGAGTTTCTTTTTCAAGCTGACCTCCTGCGTGCTCTTTGGCGGGCTTTTTGCGGCCACCCTGATGACCGTTTTTACCGGCTTCTGGAATCCTTTTTATCTGAATCCGGACGAATACCATACCCTTTCGGCGGTCAATTATTATTTCTCACACTTTATGCCGCCGGATATGCGGGATCCGGAGATCCTGGATTCCTATGCCATCTACGGCACCACCAGGCACAGTGAATGGACGGTGTTCTATTTCCTGACTGCGAAAATCGGACAGCTTTTCTCGGATCCGATTATCCGTGTACGTTTCTTTACGACGGTGACCTTCTGCATCATGGCGGGCATCGCGCTGAAGAATGTGAAAAAGAACTGGGCGCTTTTCGCCATGCTGCTTCTGACGCCCCAGGTGTGGTACCTGTTTTCTTACTGTACCTCGGATTCTCTGGACTTCTTCATGAGTTTTCTGTGCATGTACGAGGTTATGAAAAAGGACAGTATGCTGAACCGGGTGCTGGACGAGCCCTTCTGTAAAAAGCATCTGCTTTACATGGCCCTTCTGGGACTGCTGTTCGTGCAGCCGCTGTGGGGCAAGCCCACCTTCTATGTGGTGCTGATTTTCATTTTCCTGGTGCTGCTGATTCGGCTATTCTATACGCCTTTAGCAGAGCGAAAGACATTGCTTTGGAAGTATCTGGCCATCGTGGGCTTTACGCTTGGCATCTTCGCCATCCGATACATGATTACGGACTTCCCGTATTACGGCCTCTTTGGAAAGTATCGGGTCTACATGGATATGATGGAGCAGACGGCCTTGCCCGAATACAAGCTTTCCACACCGGCGTTGGAACGAGCTTATTCCATGAGCTTCATGGAGAAGGGCATTACCTTGGGAGAGCTTCTGAAGGGTTATGACTTTAATAAGAACCTGTTCCGCACCTTTGCAGGCTTCTTCGGATCCTATGCCTTCGGCGCGCGGGACTGGTATTATACGGTTATGGCCATACTCTATCTGGCCATCATCGGCTATCTGCTGGTGCGCGCCTTCCGGAAGAAGGATTCCCGCACCTGGTGGGAGATCGGTGCGGCGGCTCTCTCCGTGTTCATTCAGTACGCACTGATTGTATACAATGCCTGGGTGGTGGATTTTCAGCCCCAGGGACGCTATCTTTTGCCGATTCTGTTCTACGTGACCTATCTGATTTACCGGGCGGAGAGCGAGAGAAAGAGTAAGATACTTCGGATTCTTCTGTGCCTGACCTGTATTTTGTCTCTCTACAGCTTCTATACGATAGGCATTCCGAATCTGGTATCGGTGCACGGAATACAGGCGTAGGAGGAAGAGTTTATGACCTGTTTGAAAGATAAACGAACCTGGATTCTGCTTGGCTTCTATGGAAGTATAGCGATTCTGTTTCATCTGCTTTGGCTGAAGCTTGGAGGCGGTGACGATTACTACTTTATGACCTGCCTCGAGGATACCGACTTTTTCTCCTTTATGGAGAAGCGCTGGTACGGCTGGTCCTCCCGCCTTGTGATCGAGGGCGTGCTGGTGCTGGTATTGCAGCAGCCGATCCTGGTATGGAAGATGCTGGATATTCTGGTATCGGTGCTGATCGCGTGGCTTCTGTGCGGATTTTTCTGCAGAAGCTATGGGACATGCGGCAGTGAAAGCAGTGTTCCGTTCACATCCCTGCTTCTGTTTCTCTGCCTCCTTCTTTCCTATGATTTTCGGGAAATGGATTCAGCGGGCTATATGACCACCACCATCAACTACTGGTGGCCCCTGGCGGCTCTCCTGGTGGCGGCGCTGCCGCTGTACCTCTGGTATCAGGAGGGGGGGTGCAGGAAGGGGTTCTATGTTCTGGGTGCTCTGACAGCAATTTTTGCCGTCAACCAGGAGCAGATCTGTGCCATGGCTCTGCTGGCCTGCCTGTATCTGCTTATCAACGATAAGCTGCGGGGCAGGAGGACAAATCCCTATCTTTACCTGCTGCTGGCTTTGTCCGTATTTTCTGCCGTCTGCGTCGTCATTTGCCCCGGCAATGCGGCTCGCAAGGCCTCCAATATCGATTTCTGGTTCCCGGCCTACGCCGGATTTAACCTGATGCAGAAGGTGTTGCTTGGCTGGTATAGCCTTTTAAAGACTCTGTACCAGGATATGAATCTGCCGTATTTCCTGCTTTGTGCGATTCTGTTCGCGGCAGTATGGAAAAAAGAGAAGCAGTTTGCAGCGCGCTTCATAGCCGCTGTTCCGATGCTCTCGAACTTCGGTCTTCTGGGCGTGTTACTCTTTGGAAAATACCGGGAGTACCCGTGGGTGCATTTGATCCTCCATGTGTTTGATTTCGATCAGCCCGTGATATACTATCAGGGAAGCCTGCCGCATGCGACCCGGCTTCTGCTGCTTGTATACACGCTTTGCTGCGTCTGCGTAGTACTTTCCCTGCTCCTCATCTGGGGGAAAACGAAGCATTTTGCCGACGCTCTGGCAC
>CAVKIR010000205.1:0-3702 GCA_963656395.1 Prevotella sp. CAG:279 | reverse complement strand
CTGCGCCGATGTGGCCGTAGCTGATAGCGCCGTGGTTTGCGCCCCAGTTGTTCATCATATCGTAAGCGGTCTTGAATGCGCCCTCGCCTGTGCAGCGCGGTGCGAACCATGTGCAGGGCCATGTATAGTCTGTTCTCTTCCACAGGGTATCGGATACGTCGTCCGGCAGGTTGATGGTCCAGCCCTCTGCAATCTGCAGAACCGGTCCAAGGCCCTTTACCAGATTCAGACGAATCATAGTAGCCGGCATCTCAGCTCTGGTCAGGAAACGGGAGGAGAATCCGCCGCCACGGAAGTAGCCGTTGTCAGCTGCGTTCCAGGTGGTCGCTGCCATAACAGCCTTCTGGTCTTCCTCGGTCATGTTCCACCACTCTTTCATGGTGCCGTTGCCGTTCTCATCCTTTACTTCGCCGCAGGCATCCAGACAGCATGCGCCGGAGTTGATCAGGTGGATGAAGCCGTCAGCCTCTTTGGCCTTGCCTTCCAGCTCGTAGCCGGTGACACGCTTTACTGCGTCGCCGCTCCAGTAGGTACGAACGTCCGCGAACATCTGAGCGCGGCCGGTCAGCAGCTTCATGAACAGCATGCCCAGGCCGTTCAGTACGTCATTCTCAGTAGCCAGTACATACGGCTCTCTTGCGCCTTCCCAGTCGAAGGAGGTATTCAGCATCGCCTCTGCGAAGTCGCCGTTGGGATAGAAGTCTGTCCACTGTCTCTGTCCCTGGAAGCCTGCTGCCAGAGCATTGTGGCCGATAGCTTCCTCGGAGAACTTCGGATCCAGCTTATCGCAGCCGTTCATCAGCTCTTTGATGATAACTGCCATCTTTACTACGAACTCGAACTGCTCTTCCTTCTGCTCCTCTGTCATCTGAAGCTCAGGCGGGTTCTTGTCGAAGCCGATGGTGCAGGTCTCTTTCGCCCACTTCAGAGCCTTCTCAAACTCCTCATGGTCATAGATACCCTCTGTCATACGACGGATAATTTCAACCTCATCTACAGACTCCACACGCATTCCCAGGTATTCCTCGATGAATTCCGGGCTGATGATGGATCCGCCGATACCCATGGTAACGGAACCAATCTGCAGGTAGGATTTTCCTCTCATGCTAGCTGCTGCCACTGCAGCACGGCCGAAGCGGAGCAGTTTTGCCTTTACATCCTCCGGGATGGTCTCATCATCTGCGTCCTGTACGTCATGTCCGTAGATACCGAATGCCGGAAGTCCCTTCTGTGCGTGGGTAGCCAGTACGGAAGCCAGGTATACAGCGCCCGGTCTCTCGGTCGCGTTCAGTCCCCATACGCCCTTGATGGTCAGCGGGTCAGTGTCCATGGTCTCTGAGCCGTAGCACCAGCAGGGAGTTACAGTCAGGGTAATGTCTACGCCTGCCTTGCGGAACTTGTCTGCACAGGCCGCTGCCTCGCCCACACGTCCGATGGTGGTGTCCGCGATGACTACCTTCACCGGCTCGCCGTTGGAGTAACGGATATTCTCTTCAAACAGCTTTGCAGCTGCCTTTGCCATGCCCATGGTCTGCTCTTCTAGGGATCCTCTTACGTCAAGAGCTCCTCT
The DNA here is from genome assembly GCA_963656395.1 of Prevotella sp. CAG:279. Taxonomy (GTDB): domain Bacteria; phylum Bacillota; class Clostridia; order Lachnospirales; family Lachnospiraceae; genus Laedolimicola. The sequence goes on along the minus strand of CAVKIR010000205.1, from coordinate 2,132 downwards.
TCTTCCGTCGATGGTCGGACGGATACCGATTACAGGATAATCGCCAATTAATCTAGATTTTGCCACTTTTAAAACCCTCCATTTTTTTAATAGGTTTTCGTAACTATTCAGCACCCCATTCGCAGAACGCAGTTTTGCATGGCTCTGAATAGTTACAAGTTTTCACGTTTCTGATAGTCACATTATATAACAACTTTTGAAAAAATGCACGTAATTTTCTGTTATGATATGGACATTTTTTGTGCTGATTGTTATACTTCTTCTATAGAAACGAAACATCTTTTATCAATTTCGACTGAATTTTTATGTGGCAGGAGATTTTTTATTATGAAAGCTTTCCATGAAGTGCGAAGCTACGATTCCGACTATATGGTCTGGCATTCCCGGTATGAGAATATCGGATTTCTGGCTCACTGGCATAAGGAAATCGAGCTGATCTATGTGCGATCGGGTTCCTGTCTTTTGAGCATCACCGACCGAACCTTTCTGGCCGGGGCCGGAGATCTGGCCATCTGCGAGAGTGGGATGATTCATTACAGCGATTCCCATGGGATGGACAATTGTCTCGATTTTATCATTTTCGATACCTCGATCCTGGGACAGCTGTTTCAGAATCCCGGCTTCGTGCATCCGCTGGTGACGAAGGCGGAGCTGGAAGCGCACGGCCTCTCCGGGCGGCTTACCGATCTCATCGATACGGTTTCCCGGGAGCTGGAACAAAAAGAGCCCTTTTATCAGGAGGTGGTCAGTTCTTCCATCCAGGCCTTCTGGGCGCTGCTGAAGCGCTGTCATCCTCGGGTCGACGCGGATCAGCTTCCCGACGACCGGCGCTCCCGGATGCTGGAGGATCTGCAGGATCTGCTTTCCTACCTCGACGAACACTATGCCGACAATATCACCCTGGAGTACGCCGCTTCCCGGATGAACTTCAGCAACAGCCATTTTTCCAAGACCTTCAAGAAGCTCATGGGCATCAATTTCGTCACTTACCTGAACCTGGTTCGGGTGGAGCAGGCAGCCTCCGAGCTTCGCAATACCGAAAAGAAGATCACGGACATAGCCTTGTCCTGCGGCTTCAATAACATCCGCACCTTCAACCGGGTCTTCAAGGACATCACCGGATATACGCCGTCGGAATTCCTGCTGCTGGCAGATCCGGATGTATATAAGAGAACGTATTACAACCGCCGCTCCGCGGAGAAGGAGTATGTGGAAAATGATTCGCTCACTCTCGTAAACAACTTTCAATAAAAGGAGGTCCCGCCATGCCGCAACACCCCACCCTGATTCGCAAACGTCTGATCCCTCTGGAAACCCTGCGTCTGGAAAAGGACGTGGTCGTACACCGCAGCGACCGGCTGCTGGTGACCCGCTGGACGACCATCAAGCCCAAGAAGGAGCTGAACCACGGTTCCTCCTGCTTTCTTCTGAAGGAGGGCTGGAAGGTTAGCCGCTTCATCGACCACCAGGGGAAGCTGATCTGCTGGTACTGCGATATCATTGCCACGGAATACGATGCGGCGACGGATACCTTCACATTCACGGATCTGCTGGCGGACGTGCTCATCTACCCCTCCGGGGTGATCAAAGTTGTGGACTTAGACGAGCTGGCAGACGCGGTGGAGCAGAAGCTGATTACCACAGAGCAGCTACTGGATTCCCTTCGGAAGCTGGACGCACTGCTGCGGCGGGTTTACGACGGGACACTGCTGCCGGCGCTGGAGGAGTACTGGCCGGAGGACTAAGTGCGTTTCATTCTTTACGCCGTTCAAATAATTCGTTATAATAGAGGCAGCAAATCAGAGGAGGCTAGGTATGGGTTTTTATCTCAATCCGACCAACGAAGCATTTCGCATCGCTGTGGAAGACGATATTTACGTAGATAAAACAGGGCTGATTGCATATACCAATCAGGTCCTGGGAAAAAACAGAAGATTCCTGTGCGTGAGCCGTCCCAGACGTTTTGGGAAATCAATGGCCGCCAATATGCTGTCTGCTTATTATTGCAGAGGAAATCAGTCTAACTCTTTATTCTCCGGGTTAAAAATCTCTGAGACAGACAGTTATCCCCAACATTTGAATCAGTATAATGTCATATTTTTAAATATGCAGCAGCTCTTAACCGGAGCCGG
>CAVKIR010000204.1:0-3728 GCA_963656395.1 Prevotella sp. CAG:279 | reverse complement strand
GAGCCGATTCTCATGGATTTTGCATTCGTAACTGTGAAGGTACTGAACAGTTACTTTTAGTCGTCATTCTTCTGATCCAGCAGCTTACGCATCGCAGAATTTGCAAAATGCAGATCTGCCTTCCAGTCTTCCTTGCCCAGATACCAGAACTCGGTTACGTAACGGCGTACACCCATCTTCCATGCGGTATCGATCATCGCCGGGAAATCGACCTGTCCCTCTCCGAACATCATATCGCGGAACTTGCCCGGAACCGTCTCCTTCAGATGCATGGCAACCACATGGCCGTCACAGCTCTTCAGATCGGCCAGTACGTCGGTTCCGTAGGTGATGGCTGCGTTATTGATGTTGCCGCAGTCCGGATAGACATTCAGATACGTGGAGTTGATCTGCTCTACGTACTTCATGGACTTCTCGCAGGTGTTCATGAATTCGGTCTCCATGGTCTCAAAGCCCATCAGCACGCCTGCCTTTGCCGCCATGCGGGCGGCCTTCTTCAGGTTCTTACCGAAGCGCTCTACGGTCTCCGGAGTGGACTCGTCATAATATACGTCATAGCCCGCCAGCTGGATGATGCGCACACCCAGGTCATCTGCCAGCTGAATCGCCTTCTCCATGATCTCCAGACTTCTGGCCTCTGTAGCCGGATCGCTGCTTCCCAGCGGATACTTTCTGTGACCGGACAGGCACATGCTGCGGATGGGCAGTCCCACCTCGTACATGGTCTTTACCAGCTCCAGACGCTCTTCCTTCGTCCAGTCCAGGCGAGCCAGCTTTGCGTCGGTCTCGTCGATACTGATTTCCACGAAATCATAGCCCGCCTCTTTGGCTGCCTCCAGCTTCTCCTTCCAGGTCAGCGTGTTCGGCATAGCTTTCTCATATAATCCAATGCTATATGCTTTCATACTCTATCCTCTCATAGGGAGAGCCTGCTTACAGGCTCTCGATCTCATAAAATGCGATCTCGTCGATCTCACGGTTGGTAGACAGGATGCCCAGCTTGTTGCCCGGCTTCTTGTATACACGGGTGTTGGCCGGTCCTACGTTGTGGTCGAGAACCTCCAGAACATAGTCCTTGCCGTCGTGGTAGCAAGCCATCAGGTCGCGGTCGCCCTTACGGTTGCCGATGATGGCCATGCCCTTGCCCAGAATCTCTGCCCCCCAGATACCGTGCAGGAACTCATAGGAGCCCTCGAAGGTCTTCACGCAGCTGTACTTGCCGTCTGCCTTCTTGTAGATCTTGATAACGTCGCCGTGGAACGGTGTCATCACCAGCATCTCATCCTCGCCGTCTCCATCGAAATCAGCGAAGGTCATATCGCTGGCCGGATCCTCGGTCAGGGTCTCTACGGTCCACTCGCCGCCCTTTTCTGCAGGCGGAGTTACCTTAAATATGCCGTTCTCGGTTCCCACGATGCCGCTCATGACGCCATCCTTCTCTACGCGGCAATAACCGTGATTCTTCAGCAGATTCTCCTTCAGCGGAACCAGCTCGATCTGGTTATTCTCATTGATATCGCTTAAGTCAGCCGGAAGCTCGCCGACCCATACCTTACCCGGCATGCTCCAGTCATCCTTGCACTCATGACCGGACTTCAGTGCGCAGGCAATGATGTAGTTTACGCCACCTCTGGTCAGGATGTCAAAGCGATGTACGAAGGGCAGATCGACGATGGTCTTTACCGCCCAGTCGTTCTTTCCCTTCGGGGAAGCCAGGATGATCTTTGCCTCCTTGGAATCATTCGGGGAGTAGAATTTGTGGGTAGCCAGAAACTCGCCGTTGCTTCCCGGAACCTGCACCATGGTCATGACTCCGCCCGGCTCGTCCCATACGGTCTCCTCCAGATTGCCGTCCAGGTCGAACAGCAGACACTTGTTGACCTTCTCTGCTGCTACCAGCATATGCTCTGTTCCGTTGTAGGTCAGCGGACAGATAGAATAGCATTTTTCAAGCTCATGTGTTTTAATCTTATTTACCTTCATTGTCACAATCTCCTCTAATCTACTTGATATACCCAGGTTCCCATTTCTCGAAATTCACGGATCATCTGCGCCGGAGCGTTCACGTCCGTGATGATATTCTCTATCTTTTCCGGCGGGCAGGACACGCCTCCGGTTCGCACACCGAATTTGAAGCTGTCTGCCAGAATATAGGTCGTCCCGGTCACTCTCTGAAACATCATCTGATTCAGATTTACCTCGCTCATCATCTCTGTAACCATGCCGATATCCGGGCTGATGCCCGTGCATCCCACGAAGCATTTTTTCGCTGCCACATAGGCAAGGCTGTTCTTGGTGAAATCGCCTACCATGGCACCCTTCTGATAGCGAAGCTCTCCGCCCAGAAGCACAATAGTCGCATGGGAGGGATTTTCCTCGTTGATGATATTGCCGTTGTTGGTGATGATGGTCACATTCCGGCTGGTGATGTACTTGACCATGGCAAGCGCTGTCGTGCTGGTGTTCAGAAGGATGCTGTCTCCGTCCTCCACCAGACCTGCTGCATACTTCGCAATTCTCTCCTTCCGGAGCTCTCTGCTGTTCTGCCTCGGTATCTCAGCACTTCCCGTACGCGCACCTCCGTAATAACGCTCCAGCAGCTTGTGTTCTTCCAGATATTGGAGGTCGCGCCGAATCGTCAGAGGGGATACCTGCAGCTGTTCCGACAAGGTGCTTACAGATACATCTCCGCCATTCCTTACTGTCTCCAGGATTTTCTCTCTTCGACTGTTTACAATTGAACGGCTTGTTTTCACGGCGCTACACTCCTTTTTTGTCTCATTTTCTGTCTTATGTCTGTCCGAATGCCTGCTCGAAACGGAAAGGCGCTTCCTCATGGCCTTCCGGCCACGGGGAAGCGCCCTCGTTGTTACTGTTCTGCTTCGTTAGTTGAGCGGTACTCCGGATGCTTTCAGTTTTTCTTCCATCTCAGCCTGGGACATAACATTCTTCAGACCGATTACATGTACACCCTTTGCCTCTGCGTCCTTGAACATGGAGATGAAGTTCAGCGGGCAGAATACTACGTCGAACTGGCTGGCAGAGCTCTTTCCCTCAGAAAGAGAGCAGTGATGCAGCTTTCCAACCTTGATGCCCAGAGACTTTACTACCTTCTCTGTGGTCATCTTCATCATCAGACTTGTTCCGGCGCCATTTGCGCAGCAAACCAAAATGTTCAGCATTGCCATTTCCTCCTATCGGATTAACCTAATTTGTATCAGCGAATCTTATTTTGCACTCTTAGCCTTCAGCTCTTTGTATGCTTCCCAGTCCTCTGTCATCAGGAAGTAGCCTTCCTTGTCAGCACGGTACTGCAGCTGCGGGATAGCAATCAGAGCGATGATAACGATTGCCAGACCTGCATAGCTTAAGTACTTCATCAGGACTGTGAATACCGGCCATACAACTGCCCAGTCCCACATACCAAGGTATCCGCCGTATGCTGCCAGACCAACCCAGCCTGCGATCAGAGCAGAACCGAATACCTGGCACAGACCGGAGATGAAGGGCAGGATAAGTGCTGCCTTCAGACCGCCTCTGTTATTAGCATACACCGCGATGGTAGCGTTGTCAAAGAAAACAGGTACGAATCCGGCGATAACCAGTACCGGGCTCTTCAGTGCAATCAGGATACCGATGGCGATGAACTGTCCGAGAGCTCCTGCCAGGAATCCAAGCGGTACTGCGTTCGGAGAACCGAAACCGAAGGATACAGCACAGTCTACAGC
>CAVKIR010000203.1:0-3731 GCA_963656395.1 Prevotella sp. CAG:279 | reverse complement strand
TGCAGCTCCGTATCCTCCTTGAGCGGCATCAGATTCAGAATTCCGATCTTCAGCGGACGGATATTCTGGCTCATTGCCCGGTTCTCATCCATGACGAAAATATTCTCCTGTTCGAGAATCGCCCGAACCGGCAAATCACTCTGTACTTTAATTGGCATCTTGTTCTCTCCTTTGTATATGGCCACCGCTGTTCGCTTTTTACTCTTTTTCTTAGGTACAATCGGCGATGTGCCGTGACGCCCCGGTGAATACCGGAGGAATCGATGGATCTACTATAACCTAAAAGCCGGCAGAATTCAAGTAGCTGGCTTAAATTCTGCCGGATGAACGTTCGACATATTTCGACATTCTGTCGATGTCTGTCACTGATTGTAACTGTTCAGTACCTTCACAGTTACGAATGCAAAATCCATGAGAATCGGCTTCGCCGATGGGATTTTGCACTCCCAAATCATGTTCATACGCCCTCAGCAGCTAGTGCTTCGGGCTGTACTGGATAGTTATCACTGGTTTTCCTTTTCCTCTACGATAGCGATATGTACATCTGCCAGCTGCTTCGGATCTACCGTCGCCGGAGCGCCCATCATCACATCCTGGGCGGTCTTGTTCATCGGGAACGGAATGATCTCGCGGATGCTCTCCTCGCCTGCCAGCAGCATGACCATACGGTCGACACCGGGAGCGATGCCTGCATGGGGCGGTGCTCCGTAGCAGAATGCATTGTACATAGCCGGGAACTTGGCTTTTACATCATCCTCGCCTAAGCCCACCAGCTCGAAGGCCTTGACCATGATCTCCGGGTCGTGGTTTCGCACCGCACCGGAGGACAGCTCGACGCCGTTGCAGACCAGGTCGTACTGGTATGCGTAGATATCCAGGGGGTCCTTCTCCTCCAGATCCTTCATGCCGCCCTGGGGCATGGAGAAGGGATTGTGGCAGAATTCCAGCTCACCGGACTCCTCGCCGATCTCATACATGGGGAAGTCCACGATCCAGCAGAACTCATAGCACTCCCTGGTCATGTGTCCCTCTACGGTATTGCCGAGGATCTTGCGCAGTGCGCCTGCCGTTTTCTGGGCTGCCAGCTTCTTACCGGCGGTCAGGCCTACGAAATCGCCCGGCTTCAGACCCAGCGCCTGCACTACCTGATCCTTGCGCTCGGTGACGAACTTGGAGATACCGCCTACCAGCTCGCCGTTCTCATCCAGGCGGAACCAGTATGCTTTATTGCCGGTCTGTACCTCGGTGTCGGCACAGATCTTGTCGATAACCTTACGGGTAGCCTTGAAGTCGCTGAAGACCACAGCCTTCACGGTCTGACCCTCGAAGGGTCCGAAGCCGCAGTCAGAGAGGCATGCGGTGGCATCCTGCACCACCAGATCGATCCGCAGATCCGGCTTATCGGAGCCGTATACCTCCATGGCGTCATGGTAGGAGATCCGGCGGAACGGTGCCTTGGATGCGGTATTGTAGGTGCCGTATTTCTCAAATACCGGCGGGAGCACATCCTCCAGAACAGCGAAGACATCCTCCTGGCTGGCAAAGGCCATCTCCATATCCAGCTGATAGAACTCTCCCGGAGAGCGGTCTGCTCTGGCATCCTCATCCCGGAAGCAGGGCGCGATCTGGAAATACCGGTCGAAGCCGGAGGTCATCAGCAGCTGCTTGAACTGCTGCGGTGCCTGGGGCAGGGCGTAAAACTTGCCCGGGTGATTTCTGGAGGGTACCAGATAGTCTCTTGCGCCCTCGGGAGAGGAGCAGGTCAGAATCGGTGTCGTAATCTCCAGAAAGCCGTGTTCGGTCATGCTTCTGCGAAGCTCAGCTACCACATTGCTGCGCAGAACGATGCGCTGCTTGACAGCCGGGTTGCGAAGATCCAGATAACGGTATTTCAGACGGGTATTCTCATCTGCCTCCTTGGAATGGTTGATCTCGAAGGGCAGCTCGTTATAGCGGCAGCGTCCCAGAACCTGAATGTCTGTGGGAACGACTTCGATCTCACCGGTGGGCAGGTCCTTGTTCTTGCTGGAGCGCTCCCGTACCACGCCGGTGATGGACAGGGTGGACTCGGTGTTTACACCGGCTAACTTCGCCATCATTTCCTCGGTCTCGATGACCGCCTGGGTGGTTCCGTAGAAATCCCGCAGGATCAGAAAGCCGAGATTCTTGCTGACCTTTCGCAGGTTCTCATACCAGCCTGCCAGAGTCACTGTCTCACCTACGTTCGCGAGACGCAGCTCGTTGCAGGTATGTGTTCTTGACTGAAACATAGTTTTTTCCTCTCTTATCTATCGCTATTTATATCGTACAAATGGATCTCTTTTAGAAGAGGCTGGGAAGGTCCTCCAGTGCCACCTCTGTCTGCTCGCCGGTCGCCATATCCTTTACATTGGCTGCGCCCTTCGAAAGCTCATCCGCACCGATAATCACGACCTTCTTTGCACCGATTTTATTCGCATACTTCATCTGCGCCTTGACACTGCGGTCCATGTAATCGGTCTCCACGATGAGGCCGTGACTGCGGATCGCATTGACCAGCTTATAGGCCTTCGCCTTCGCCTCTGCGCCCAGGATTCCCACATAGAGATCGGGGGTCTCCATGGCCGGAACCTCCACACCCTCTTTTTCCAGGAAATACAGAATACGCTCGATGCCCATGCCGAAGCCTACGGAAGGAATATCCTGCTTCTCGTCGATCTCGTGAATCAGGCCGTCGTAGCGTCCGCCTCCGCAGAGAGTGAAGCCGTCGGAATTTACAAACTCGAAGACCGTCTTCGTGTAGTAGTCCAGACCGCGGACGATGCCAGTATCTACCTCGAAGGGAATGCCGAGCTCTGTCAGCAGATGCTGCAGCTCCTCGAAATGCTGCTTACACTCCTCGTCCAGATAATCGATGGTGCGGGGTGCGTCCTTTACGATCTCCTTGCACTCCGGAACCTTGCAGTCGATGACACGCATAGGATTCTTCTGCATACGCTCCCGGCAGGTGGGGCACAGGGCATCCTCGTGCTTTCTTAAGTAGGAAAGCAGGGCGTCATTGTAATCCTTCTTGCAGTTCGGACAGCCGATGCTGTTGATATGAAGCTTCACATCCCGAAGTCCCAGCTTCCGAATCAGGCTTGCAGCCAGGGAAATGACTTCCACCTCGGCCAGGGGACTCTTGGATCCTACGAACTCCACACCGAACTGATGATGCTGGCGCAGTCTTCCGCTCTGGGGCTTCTCATAGCGAAAAGCCTGAGTGACATAGTAAAGCTTCGTGGGCGCCGGATGGGCATACAGGTTGCGCTCCAGGTATGCACGCATGGCGCCTGCTGTTCCCTCGGGCTTCAGGGTAATGCTTCTGCCGCCCTTATCCTCGAAGGTATACATCTCCTTCTGAACCACGTCGGTGGTCTCGCCCACGCCGCGCTGGAACAGTACGGTGTGCTCGAAAATCGGGGTAATAATCTCGGTCATATTGTAGGTACGAGCCAGCTCTCTGGCCTGCTTTTCTACCCAGGCGCGTCTGTGCATCCGCTCGCCGTACCAGTCCTCCACGCCTCTTGGTGCCTGTGTTATCATATGGTCTCCTCCTCTGCAATCCGAACCTTCAGTCCGGGCAATGCCCATCGCTCCTGCCATTCTTCTTCATGAATGGCCCTCTGAAAGGCCAGAAATACTTTCATGTCAAAATTTGGTTCGGGTGTCAAAACACCCGAACTTTTGGTTACACGAATTGTTCCGTGCTT
>CAVKIR010000202.1:0-3785 GCA_963656395.1 Prevotella sp. CAG:279 | reverse complement strand
CCACCGACATGCAAGCATGTCGTGGACTCAGACTTTTGACACTGTAACCAAATATAGAAAAGAAAGCAGGAAAAATCATGACAGAGATAAAGAATACCCAGGCGGCCGAGCCCCTCGACCGCAACAAAAAAATCTACGTGGCAGGCCACCGCGGCCTGGTGGGCAGCGGTCTGGTTCGCTGCCTGGAAAAAGCTGGCTTTAAAAACATCGTAACCCGCACCCACGCCGAGCTGGATCTGACCCGTCAGGCCGACGTGGAAGCCTTCTTCGCCGAGGAAAAGCCGGACTATGTCATCCTGGCAGCGGCCAAGGTAGGTGGCATCCATGCGAACGACACCTACCCGGCAGACTTCATCATGCAGAATCTGCAGATCGAGACCAACGTTATCGACGCGGCCTACAAAAATCAGGTGCAGAAGCTCCTATTCCTGGGAAGCTCCTGTATCTATCCCCGGGACTGCCCCCAGCCTATCAAGGAGGAGTACCTCCTAAGCGGTTACCTCGAGAAGACCAATGAGGCCTATGCCCTGGCAAAGATCGCGGGACTGAAGATGTGTGCCTTCTACAACCGTCAGTACGGCACCCACTACATCAGCGTCATGCCCTGCAATCTCTACGGCATCAACGACAACTTCGCCCTGGAGAATTCCCATGTGCTTCCGGCTCTGATCCGCAAGTTCCATGAGGCAAAATTGAACCAGGCCCCCACCGTCATCGTCTGGGGCAGCGGCAAGCCCTTGCGGGAGTTCCTGAATGTGGACGACCTGGCGGACGCCTGCCTGTATCTGCTGGACCACTACGACGGCGATGACTTCTTCAACGTGGGCTATGGTCAGGAGGTAACCATCCGGGAGCTGGCGGAGCTGGTGAAGAAGGTCACCGGATACGAGGGCGAGATTGTCCTCGATCCGACGAAGCCCGACGGCACCCCCAGAAAGCTCACCGACATCAGCCGCATCAAGGCCACAGGCTGGGAGCCGAAAATTGACCTGGAGAGCGGACTTCGACAGACCTATGCGTGGTTCTGCGAGCACTACGAGACCGGCGATTTCGCACAGCGATAAGCGGAAATATAAAAACTTGGCTAACTATTGCATTTAAAGAGAGAAAGGGGGAACGCTACGTATGCAGCCCGCACAGCCACAGAAGCTGACACCTATCCGAAAAGAATATATCTGGGGAACTGAGGACTGGATGCTCTCCTGGTTCAACGAGGGTCTGGAGGATGTTCCCCTGCTCATCAAAATCATCAAAGCCCGGGAGGCCCTGTCTGTACAGGTGCACCCGGGCAATGCATTTGCCGAGGAAAAGGAGCATAAGAGCGGCAAGACAGAGATGTGGTATGTGCTGGACTGTGAGCCGGGCGCCTATCTCTATTATGGCCTGAAGCACAGGATTTCCGAGGAGGAATTTCGCAAGCGCATCCGAAACCAGACCATTCTCGAGGTCTGCCGGAGGATGCCCGTGAAGAAGGGTGACGTTTTCTACATTCCGGCTGGTCTCCTCCACGCCATCGGTGCAGGCATTACCGTGGCGGAGATTCAGCAGAGCTCCGATGTGACCTACCGAGTCTATGATTATAACCGGGAAAATGCCGACCACGAGAAGCGTCCGCTCCACATCGAAAAGGCTTCGCAGGTAGCGGGCTTTATGCCGCCCCTGGCCGGTCATCGGCCTATGGGTCCCAGATTTCGGAAAAATGGATATTTCCGAACTTTACTGGTGCAATGTCCGTATTTTGTGGTACAATTATATGAGATAAGCGAAAGTATGACCGGCGATACCGCCGAAGGCTTTCAATCGCTTCTGATTCTGGAGGGCGAAGGCGTCCTGAAGACCCGCTTCGGAGAGATGTCTCTGAGCGCCGGAGACAGCATTTACCTTCCAAAAGAGACAGGAGCCTACAAAACCATCGGAACATTACAGCTTCTGTGCTCAACCGCGCAGTGAAAGTGAGGTAAGAATATGAATCTGAAATTTGGAACAGGCGGACTTCGCGCCACCATGGGACCGGGACCGGACCATATGAATCTGGAGACCATCGAGGAGGCCACCCTGGGTGTGGCAGCCTATGCGAAGGAGCAAAGTGACACCCCCAGCGCGGCGCTGGCCTATGACAGCCGGAACCATTCGGAGGAGTTCGCCCGCGAGGCGGCCCGGGTGCTGGCGATGCAGGGCGTAAAGGCATACATTTACCCGAGACTCATGCCGACCCCGACTCTTTCCTTCGCGGTGCGCCATCTGAAGACCACCGTGGGCATCGTGGTGACCGCCAGCCATAATCCCCGGGAATATAACGGCTACAAGGTATACGGATCCGACGGCTGCCAGGTGACCAGCGAGGCGGCAGACCGGATTCAGCAGCATATCTGGGATGCGGATAAGAGCCAGGCCCAGGGCGGCAAGACCTTCGACGAGTACGTGGAGGAGGGACGCATCGTCCTGATTGACGAGAAAACCCTGAAAGCGTTTCTGGCGGCCATCATCCGCAAGCGGACGAAAAAGGAGCTGACAAGCGGCCTGAAGGTGGTTTATACACCGCTGTACGGTGCGGGTCTGATTCCGGTGACCAGTATTCTGAAATACATCGGCATCAAGGATCTCCAGATCGTCACTGAGCAGGCGAAGCCCAACGGCGACTTCCCCACCTGCCCCTATCCGAACCCGGAGTCTCCGGACGCACTGAAGCTGGGTCTCGAATGGTGTAAGAAGACCGACGCAGATCTGCTGATTGCCACGGATCCGGACAGCGATCGTCTGGGTGTGGTGGCGAAGAAGGGCGATACATACGAGCGCCTGAACGGCAATGAAGTGGGTGTTCTTCTGCTGGAATACATCCTGCGCTGCCGCGAAGAGGCTGGAACCCTGCCGGATCATCCGGTGACCGTGCGCACCATCGTAAGCACATCCATGATTGACCGCATCGCAGAGGACTACGGTGTGGAAGTCATTCAGACCCTGACCGGTTTCAAATATGTGGGCGAACAGATCAGTAAGCTGGAAAAGGCAGGCCAGGAGATTCGCTATGTCTTCGGCTTCGAGGAGAGCTGCGGTTACCTCATCGGCAGCTATGTCCGGGACAAGGACGCTGTGGGCGCAGCCATGCTGCTCTGCGAGATGGCTGATACCTACAAGGCTGAGGGCAAGACCCTCTGGGATGCCCTGGATGATCTGTATGCCAAGTACGGACATTATGAGACTACCCTGAAGACCTATGAATTCAGCGGCGCCGAGGCCGACAAGCGTATGGCTCAGATCCGCGAGGGCCTTGCAAGCCCCGAAGGCATGAAGTTCGGCGGATCCAAGGTAGCCCGCTTCAAGGACTACAAGGACGGTATCGACGGCCTTCCGGCCTCTAACGTGCTTCAGATGTGGATGGAGGACGGCAGTGAAGCCGTGATTCGTCCGTCGGGCACGGAGCCGAAGATAAAGGTGTATACAGAGAAGCTGATATAATAAGTTTTTGCGAGAGAGTTATGTCTATGAATGGGATCTTCCGATTTTGATAGGGCATACACAAGGCAATCCCTATGGCGGATACTCTGGCGGATATAAGCACTGTGCTACAGGAATCACACACTGGCGCTCCATCGCCTCCCATCATGTTCCGGACGTTATGCACAGAAAGGATTTTACACCGGTATCCAGTCATAGTCTGATGCGGACCAAATTTGACGAAATCGGTATGTACATGGAAGAAAAAATGGGTCATCCTTTCTTTTGCTGCGACGCGGTGTTGGATACCTGGTCCAGACAGATTGAAATCAATTCCGGTTATGCGAAGG
>CAVKIR010000201.1:1468-3787 GCA_963656395.1 Prevotella sp. CAG:279 | reverse complement strand
CCAGCTCTACAAAGAGAGGCGGCTCCACTGCGAATACATTGCCGTTGTAGGAACATACCTTTACCATCTCGTTCTCTTTTACGAACTTCAGGGAATCTCCGATATCATCCTTGTTCAGTGCGATCTGATCGTAGTTCTCTGTATTCATGAAGTTATACAGGTCGCCATCGCTGTACAGATACTGCATCTCTACGCGCTCGATTCTTGCTGCCGGGAACTTCTCGGTCGGACGGAAGGTCTTCTCTACCACACCGCCGTTGATGATGTTCTTCAGCTTTGTTCTTACGAAAGCTGCGCCCTTACCCGGCTTTACATGCTGAAACTCCATGATCTGATATACGTTGCCTTCAATCTCAAGTGTAACGCCGTTTCTAAAATCTCCTGCTGAAATCATTCTTAAACTTCCTCCTAATGTCCTAAGCGCAGCTTTCTGCGCATGAAAATTGATTGTAACTGTTCACGCACAATTACCTGAATTTTATTCTATAATAAAACGTTCGCTTTTTCAAGCATTTTTCTGTGCAGACGCTATATTTCGATTAATTCCTTCGGGGAATGGGTAAATCCCATCCTCTGTCACCGCCACCATATCCTCGATGCGGACGCCACCGAAATCCGGGATGTAGATTCCCGGTTCCACAGTTTCAATCATGCCCGGGCGCAGGATCGTCTCATCCTTCGGTGACAGAGCCGGACGCTCATGAATCTCCAGTCCTACAGAATGTCCCAGAGAATGACCGAAATACGCTCCGTATCCCGCCCTTTCTATCACGTCCCTGGCCAGGGCATCCCCCTCTCTGCAGGTAAGGCCGGCATGAAGACCTGCGAGTGCCTGAAGCTGTGCCTCCAGCACCACATGGTATACCTCCTTTTGCCGCTCACTGGCTTTGCCGATGACGACCGTGCGCGTCATATCCGAGCAGTAGCCATGATATTTGCAGCCAAAATCCATGGTCACAAAGTCACCCTGCTCCAGCTTCTTCTCGGACGGAACTGCATGGGGCATAGCTGAGTGACAACCCGCAGCCACGATGGTATCGAAGCTGGTGCCCTCGGCTCCGTGGCTTCGCATAGAATATTCCAGCTTCGCTGCAATCTCCTGCTCGGTGATGCCAGGTTTCAGTTCGCCCAGGATATAGGAAAATGCCGCATCTCCGATGCTCTCTGCCTTCTCAAGCCAGCGAAGCTCCTGCTCATTTTTGATAATTCGAAGCTCTGCAAAGCTCGCGCCCAGCATTACCCAATGCTCCGGGCCAAAGCCGGATGTTCGCCAGAGGCTGTTCCAGGTACCGTAAAGCATGGCATTTTCCTCGAAGCCCACGCGCTTCACACCGTCTTCCTGCAGAAGTTCGCCCAGCATCACGCCGTAGCTTCGATCCCGGCTCATGGTACGGACCTCGCAGCCCTCTCCTTCCTCCTCGGCCTGCAGGGTATAGCGGCTGTCCGTCAGAATCACCCTTCGCTCCGGCGTCAGATAGAGATAACTCTCCGTGCCTGCAAAGCCGCTGATATAGCGGATATTGGCCGGGGACGACAAAAGTGCCGCGCCCACGCCCTTTTTCTTCAAAAGCTCCGCGATCCTCGTTCTCATTTCTACGCACCCTTTCTTTTATAAAAAAATAATACGATCCTCTCCAGATAGCGCTTCAGCACGATCTGGATCTCCTCATGGGGATCGATGGGCTTCGTCAGGATCGAATGGATACCCGTCCGGTTCGCGCCCCATACATCCGTGAAGAGCTGGTCACCGATGAACAGTGTATCGCTACGATCCGTGCCCATGCAGGTCATGCCCTCCTCATAGCCTCTCCGGCTTGGCTTGTCAGCCTTGTATACAAAGGGCGTCTCCATGGCCTCCGCGAAGGGCCGCACCCGAGGCTCCTTATTATTGGAAATAAGACAGGTGGCGAAGCCCATCTCATGAAGGCGCCGAAAGAGCTCCACGCTCTGTGATGTAGCGGGAGCTCCATGCGGTACCAATGTATTATCCACATCAAACAGGATACCTCGAAAGCCTCTGCGATAGAGTCCTTCAAAATCGATTCCATAGACGGAATCGACATATTCTCCGGGATAAAATGTCTGCAGCAACATCATTTCTCCTTAATTTCCCAACATTTTCTTCAGCTCGCTTAAGAAGGTATTCACATCCTTAAACTCCCTGTATACAGAGGCAAAACGAACGTAAGCCACGGAATCCAGATTTTTGAGGCGATCCATGACCATCTCTCCGATGACAGAGCTGGGGATCTCCCTCTCCTCCCGGTTGAAAATATCGCTCTCAATGCCATCGATCATCGCGTTGATGTCCTTCAAGGG
>CAVKIR010000201.1:0-1458 GCA_963656395.1 Prevotella sp. CAG:279 | reverse complement strand
CAAGGGCACCGGGCGCTTGTGGCAGGCTCTTAGGATGCCATCCTCTATCTTGCTTCTGTCATAATGTTCCCTGTTCTCGTCCTTTTTTATGACCATAACCGGTATCGTCTCGATCTTTTCATACGTCGTGAATCGCTTGCCGCAGGCATCGCACAGACGGCGGCGGCGAATCGAGCTGTTGTCATCTGCCGGTCTCGAATCAATCACGCGTGTATTTTCCTGACTGCAAAAAGGGCACTTCATTTCGTTCTCCTCCGATTTTTCTCAGTCCAGTATAGTACACCTTCCGGTGCACTGTCAATCATTGCTATGCCTCCAGCGCCTTAATTTTCTGAGCAATATACTGTCTCACGTCATCCTTTTCGATTCCGAGGGCTACTGCAAGCTCCGCGTAAAGATGATCCTCTGCCGTATGGAAATACCGCTCATCCACCGTCGTGGCCCGCTTTCCTTCTGCCTCCCGCTTCCGGCTCCGCAGGTAAGAGGTCTTGAGAATCCGCACCCATTCTCCCGGATTTCCACTCTTGATCGCCTCTTTATAGTGGCGCTCCCGCTCCTTATCATCCGATTCTGCAATCTCTTCTATCTCAGGAATCTGTTCCACCAGCGTCTCTGCTTCCTGCCTGCTCATGACAGAGCGCATGCTGATTTTCTCATTGTTCACCGGAGTAAAGATCGTATTTCCTTTCTGAAAACAGGGGCGAAGCACATAGTAGAGCTTCTCATCCGAGGCTCCCTTCATCTTCAGTCCTGTAATCTCTTCCACCTGACACACGCCTGTCGTTCCATACACAATATAACCGCCTTTTTCAAACATGAGAAACCTCCTTCTTCTGTTTTCTTTTTTATTTTCCGGTTGCACAAAAAAACCGCGTTCAAAGAGATGACACGGTTAATTTGCTGCTTCTTATTTATTTTATCAGAAAATTTTCGGTTTTTCTAATAGTTTCTTCAGAATTTTACAGTTTTCGTGATTTTGCACGATATGCAGGGACGCGTTTTTGTGCGATTTTCACATGGTTTTCACATGAATTTCAACATTTCTCCCTTCAGGCGCCGGAGGATCTTCTTTTCCAGACGTGAGAGATAGGACTGGGAGATGCCCAAGGTATCTGCCACCTCCTGCTGCGTCATCTCCTTACCTCCGGGATTCTTAAGGCCAAAACGCAGCTCTATGATGCTTCGTTCCCGCTCAGATAAGGTCTCCAGCGCGCGTTCCAGAAGCCTGCGCTCTGTCTCATCTTCGATATTCCGGCAGGCTGTGTCTTCCTCGCTACCCAGGATATCGGAGAGCATCAGCGCGTGGCCGTCTCCATCCACGTGCAGAGATTCCTCTAAGGATACCTCCCGGCGAGTTCTTCTGTACCGGCGCAGATACATCCGGATCTCATTTTCGATGCAGCGAAACGCATAGGTAGACAGCTTGCTGTTCCTCCCGGCGTCGAAGCTATGGACAGC
>CAVKIR010000200.1:0-3810 GCA_963656395.1 Prevotella sp. CAG:279 | reverse complement strand
TCGAGGCCGAGATGAAGAAGATCATCAAGGAGAACCTGGAGATCGTCCGTTTCACCAAGCCCCGCGCGGAAGCCATCGCATATATGAAGGAGAAGGGGGAGCCCTACAAGGTGGAGCTCATCGAGGATCTGCCGGAGGATGCCGAGATCAGCTTCTACCAGCAGGGTGAGTTCGTGGATCTGTGTGCAGGACCGCACCTGAAGAGCACCAAAGATGTCGGCAAGGCCTTCAAGCTCATGAGCCTGGCCGGCGCTTACTGGAGAGGCGACGAGCACAATAAGATGCTGACCCGTATCTACGCGACCGCATTTCCGAAGAAGGAGGAGCTGGAAGCGTACATCACCATGATGGAAGAGGCCAAGAAGCGTGACCACAGAAAGCTTGGCAAGGAGCTGGGGCTCTTTATGATGCACGAAGCAGGACCGGGCTTCCCGTTCTTCCTGCCGAAGGGAATGACCTTAAAGAATACCCTGATCGACTATTGGAGAGAGATCCACAAGAAGGCCGGATACGTGGAGGTATCTACCCCGATTATCCTGAACCGCAGCCTCTGGGAGACCTCCGGTCACTGGGATCACTATAAGAATAACATGTATACCACCGTCATCGACGGCGAGGACTACGCGATTAAGCCGATGAACTGCCCGGGCGGCGTACTGATCTATGCCTCCGAGCCCCGTTCCTACCGTGACCTGCCCCTGCGTGTGGGTGAGCTGGGTCTGGTACATCGTCATGAGAAGTCCGGTCAGCTGCACGGCCTGATGCGTGTGCGCTGCTTTACCCAGGACGATGCCCATATCTTCATGACACCGGAGCAGATCA
Source organism: Prevotella sp. CAG:279 (assembly GCA_963656395.1). Lineage (GTDB taxonomy): Bacteria > Bacillota > Clostridia > Lachnospirales > Lachnospiraceae > Laedolimicola. The sequence continues at coordinate 2,988 of CAVKIR010000200.1, read as the reverse complement.
AGGATGAGATCAAGGGTGTAGTTGCTCTGATCAACGATACCTATTCCCTGTTTGGGTTCAAATATCATGTGGAGCTTTCCACCCGTCCCGAGGATTCCATGGGAAGCGACGAGGACTGGGAGATGGCTACCGCAGGACTTCGCGATGCACTGGATGAGCTGGGCATGCCCTATGTGGTAAATGAGGGCGACGGCGCGTTCTACGGCCCGAAGATCGACTTCCATCTGGTAGACTGCATCGGCCGTACCTGGCAGTGCGGAACCATCCAGCTGGACTTCCAGCTTCCCCAGCGTTTCGAGCTGGAGTACGTGGGCGCAGACGGCGAGAAGCATCGCCCGATTATGATTCACCGTGTAGTATTCGGTTCCATCGAGCGCTTCATCGGTATCCTGATCGAGCATTTCGCAGGTGCCTTCCCGACCTGGCTGGCGCCGGTACAGGTGCGTGTACTGCCCATCTCTGACAAGTACATGGACTATGCGGGGAAGGTTCGGAAAGCTCTGGAGGATGCAGGCATCCGCGTGGAGCTGGACAAGCGTGCCGAGAAGATCGGCTACAAGATCCGGGAAGCGCAGACTGCAAAGATTCCATACATGCTGGTCGTAGGCCAGAAGGAAGAGGAAGAGGGTACCGTCTCTGTCAGAAGCCGTGAGGCCGGAGACCAGGGAGCCAAGGCACTGGATGCGTTCATCGCAGATGTATTAAAAGAGATCGAGACAAGACAATGATTCAGGATATTGCACCGCATCGTTATCACAACGAATACCGGCCGGTGAAGCCGGACGCTGACAGCTATCTTTTGTACTTCGAGAAGCACAGCGCCCTGGCAAGCTGGGACGGGGAAGCGATCGAATTTCCGAGATTCCGGGATTTTCCGGAGGTAAAGACGGAGCTTTCGGAGCATGTCATCTACCTCTTTACGGTGGATGATAGGAGATTCTATCTGGTGAAGGAGCTGGCGTGTCCGGAGCGCAAGGACTTTCGGCTGGAGAGCAATCGCAGATTCCGGGATGCACGCCCGCAGTGGCTGTCCTTTGCCGGCATTACCGGCTATCAGCTCTGGCACTGGTATGACACCCGCAGGTTCTGCGGCCATTGCGGCAGCCCTATGGTGCACGATACGAGAGAGCGCATGATGCGCTGTCCGGACTGCGGCCAGATGGAGTATCCGAAGATTTCTCCGGCTGTGATCGTGGGAATCATCCATAAGGATAAGCTTCTCATGTCCAAGTACGCGGGGCGGGATCACATTACCTATTACGCGCTGATTGCCGGATTTAACGAGATCGGCGAGAGTATCGAGGAGACCGTCCGCCGGGAGGTTATGGAGGAGGTAGGCCTGAAGGTGAAGCATATCCGCTACTATAAGAGCCAGCCCTGGTCCTTCTCGGAGACCATCCTGATGGGCTTCTTCGCGGAGCTGGACGGGGAGGATGAGACCATCACCTTAGATACAGAGGAGCTGGCGACCGCGGCGTGGTTCACCCGGGAGGATGCACCGCCGCAGCCCCTGGATATCAGCCTGACCAGTGAGATGATCCGGCAATTCAAGAATGGAAACTGCTCACTGTGAAGGTACTGAACAGTTACGGGAATTGGTAAAAAGAGGGAATAGTATGGTTACCTGCAGAGATGTCTGGAATCTGAGAATGGACGGCGTGGAGCTTCTGACCGGAGAAGAGGGTCTGGAGCGCGTGGTGTCCTGGACCTATCTGGTTCAGACGAAGCCCTATCAGGAGCATATGAATCCGGGCAACTTCGCTCTCCTTGTGGTCGATGAGCTTCGTTTTGATATGAAGGAAGCCTATGCCGCCATGGTAGAGCTGGATACACTTGGGATCTCCGGACTGGCCATCTCGATCGTGGATGACAGGGAAGAGATTCCCTCTGAAATGGTGAAAAAGTCACGGGAGCTTAGGCTCCCGCTTTTCTATGTCCGCTGGAAGGGTGCGACCTTCGTGGACATCGCTCAGAGCATCGGCGAATTGATCCTGGAGACCAATGTCAATAACAAGCGAACCGGGGATTATCTCTATAATCTGCTCTTCGGCTACGAGGTCAATGACCAGTATATTGAGAAAATATCGGCGCAGTTCGGTCTCGTTTTCGACCGTCCCTATCGGGTCGGCGTCATCGTCATCGACCGGACATACGGGGTGAATCTGGAGCAGGATGAGCATACCTATACCTACTATGTGGACTGCCTGAATCGGGAAGTCATCCACATGGAAAAGCGGCCGATGTATATGCGCTTCCTGAATAAATTCGTCCTTCTTTTTGAGGCGACGCAGGAGAAGGAGACCGAGCATCAGATTGAAAGGATTCTTAAGGATCTGGACAGCCGAGCACCCTTTGCAGGCTGTATCAAGAGTACCTGCATCCTGGGAGCCGCCTATACCAGGCCGGCGGATTTTGGAAAAAGTTACCAGGAGGCCAAAAACCTGATTCCCAAGAAGGATCTGCTGCCCAATCCCACCGGGAAAAAGGTTTTGAGTGCCAGCTCCATGGGAATCTACAAATATCTCTTCAACAGCGGCAATCAGCAGGAGATCCTGAACTATTGCAGCGAGAGACTTAAGAAGCTGGAGCTCTATGACAAGGAAAACGGCTCCTTCCTCCTGGATACTCTGGTAAATTATTACATGAACGGCTTTAACGTGGGGAAGACCGCACAGATGATGTATGTGCACCGGAATTCCCTGCAGTACCGCCTGAAAAAAATCGAGGAAATCCTGGGGATAAGCCTGGAGGATTCCATGACCTATCTCGACCTGGTCAATTGTATTCTGGTAAAGCGACTTATGTTTTCATAACTGCTGAAAAATACATATAATGCAAAATGCACAAACAAATTGTGCAAAATTGACATTGCAAAACCTTTTCTGAACGTTTATGATACGTACTATCAGCAAGGGCGCTGGAGAATTATATCTCCGGCGCCTTTTTACTTTATAGGAGATTGCTTCGCAATTTGCCTATAAAGTAAAA
>CAVKIR010000199.1:0-3844 GCA_963656395.1 Prevotella sp. CAG:279 | reverse complement strand
CCTCTGTGCTGACCATGTCTCTTGATAGCACCCTGGAATCCTTTACCCTTGGAAATAGCAGTTGCATCGATCTTATCGCCGGCAGCGAAGACGTCAGCCTTAATCTCCTGTGCCAGAGTATAGCTCTCAGCATCCTCAAATCTGAACTCTCTCACATATCTCTTGTAAGATACGCCTGCTTTGTCGAAGTGACCCTTCTGAGCCTTGTTCACAAGCTTCTCTCTCTTGTCTGTGAATCCGACCTGTACTGCGCTGTATCCGTCGTTCTCTACAGTCTTAACCTGAGTTACTACACAGGGGCCTGCCTGAAGAACTGTAACCGGTGTCAGCACGCCGTCTTCATTGAAAATCTGCGTCATTCCGACTTTTGTGGCTAAAATAGCTTTCTTCATTTCTTTTCCTCCTTATTTCTCTACAGCGGAACACGGATGTGTTCATTCTAGCTGAAGGATTACTTGTTTTTCATTTTGATATCGATGTAAACACCAGCCGGCATCTCCAGTCTGGACAGTGCATCTACCGTCTTCTGGGTCGGGGTAATGATATCAATCAGTCTCTTATGAGTTCTCTGCTCGAACTGCTCTCTGGAGTCCTTGTACTTATGTACAGCTCGCAGGATGGTAACTACCTCTTTCTTGGTAGGAAGGGGAACCGGTCCGCTCACCTGTGCTCCGTTCTTCTTTACAGTTTCGATGATCTTCTTTGCGGATGCATCCACCAGCTGATGGTCATACGCTTTCAGTGTGATTCTCATTACTTGACTTGCCATAAAAAAAGTCGCCTCCTTTTCGTACTTTTAAAGACCAGTACGACAAGCGGTGACTGTACACTCTCCCGTGTGTATCCTAACTCATAAAGAAAACATCACGTTGTTTCCATGGCTCTGCATGGACAGTTATTTTGTACAGTGACTTGTCGCCAGTTTTCTAACTTGACATTCGCTCCACGGAAAACCCGCCACAATGGGCAGCAACCTCACGCTTCACAGCTATCAATGTCACAACATTTGCAATTATACAGGAAGTTTCAGGGAAATGCAAGGGTTTTTTTCAAAAAATGTCGGAAGAAATGCATTGACCGAACCAGTGACGCCCGTTATAATAGCGATAGCGCTATTATATAAGGAAATAATACGATGGATTATAAACTTTTACTGGACACTGCGGTCATGGCCGGTGAGCTGATGCTGGCCAACGGAGCGGAAACCTACCGGGTGGAGGATACCATGCAGCGGATGCTTTCCCTCTCAGGCCTGAAGACTGCGGAAGCCTTCGTGATGGTCACCGGTTTTCTGGTGACGCTGGATGACCCGTCCATCCAGTCCATGACCGTCACGCGGCGGATTCACAGCCGTGGCACGAACCTTTGCGTCATCGATGAGGTCAACAGTATTTCGAGAGGCCTCTGCGGCGGCGAGCTGGAGCTGGAGGATGCCTTCCGCAGGATTAAGAAAATGAAGAAGGAACCTCATCCGCCCCAGGCCTTTCTGCTGGCGAACGCAGGCGTGGCGGCCTCCTTTGCACTGACCTATGCCGGAACCTGGCAGGAGGCCTTTGTGGCCGGTGTGGCAGGATTTTTCATGGCAGTCTGCCTGTATACCTGCAGCCGTATGAAGCTGCCGTCTTTCTTCGGCATTCTCTTAAGTGCCGTCGTGATCTCCCTGTTTGCAGACGGACTTCTAAGGTTCCTTCCTATTATAGGGAACCTCGATTCCATCATCGTGGCAGCCATTATGCCCCTGGTGCCGGGTGTGGCGATTACCAATGCCGTCTTCGATACGCTTCACGGCGACTATATCTCCGGCACAGCCCGGATGATGGAGGCTTTCGTCACCGCTGCGTCTGTGGCTCTGGGAATCGTTATCGGACTTTGTATATTACATTAAAGGAGGTACTTATGCTGCTGCAGGTTATCGGCGCGTTCTTTTCTGTTGTAGCCTTTTCGTTTCTGCTGCACGTACCGCGCAAATATATCGTCTGGGCCGGTCTCACCGGTGCGGCCGGCTGGTGGCTCTATCTGGTTCTCATGGAGAGCGGGTTCTCCGTTGCCATGTCCACCTTTCTCTCCGGCTGTCTCATCTCTCTTAGCAGTCAATTCTTCGCAAGGCTCTTAAAGACACCGGTTACTATCTTCGTCATTACCGGCATTTTGCCGTTGGTGCCGGGCGCAGGCATGTTCCAGATCGCCCGCTCTGTCATCCGTTCCGACGGAATGACTTCCTATTATATAATACAGACACTGATTACGGCAGGAATGATTGCCCTTTCCATCATGGTGGTGGACAGCATCTTCCGCTTATTTTTCAAGAATAAAGGAGAAAATCATGTGGATCGCCAATAACTGGACAGATTATGAAATACTGGATACCTCGAGAGGAGAAAAGCTGGAGCGCTGGGGCGACTATCTGCTGGTGCGCCCGGATCCCCAAGTCATCTGGGACACGGAGCGAAAGCTTCCGGGCTGGAAGCGCATGAACGGCCATTATCACCGCAGCAAGAAGGGAGGCGGCGAGTGGGAGTTCTTCGACCTGCCGGAGCAGTGGACCATTCAGTATCCCCTCTGCCGGGGCAAGAACACTCTGACGTTCAATCTGAAGCCCTTCAGCTTCAAGCATACCGGTCTTTTCCCGGAGCAGGCTGCCAACTGGGACTGGTTCGGTGAGAAAATCCGGACTGCCGGACGACCCATCAAGGTGCTGAACCTCTTCGCCTATACCGGCGGAGCGACGCTGGCTGCCGCAGCCTCCGGCGCCTCCGTCACCCATGTGGACGCCTCCAAGGGCATGGTCGGCTGGGCCAAGGAGAATGCCCGTTCTTCCGGACTAGGTGACGCTCCGATTCGCTGGATTGTGGATGACTGCGTGAAGTTCGTGGAGCGTGAGATCCGCCGCGGTAATCATTACGACGGCATCATCATGGATCCGCCTTCCTACGGCAGAGGCCCAAAAGGGGAAATCTGGAAAATCGAGGAAGCAATTCATCCGCTGATTCGCCTGTGTGCACAGCTCCTAAGTGAGGAACCGCTGTTTTTCCTGGTAAACTCCTACACCACCGGCCTGGCTCCGGCCGTGCTGACTTATATGATCGCTACGGAGCTTCAGAAGTTCCACGGGGCCGTGGACTCCCAGGAGGTAGGTCTGCCTGTGACGGCATCCGGTCTGGTGCTGCCCTGCGGGGCCAGCGGACGATGGGAGCGGAAGTAAAGGAGGAATCATTATGAGCATGATTTACATTGATCCGAACGTTTATACCGGTCGGCCCGCCAGTGCCGAAGGCCGATTGGAAAAGGAGATGGCTGTCTACGATCTGCTGGATGCACTTCAGATTCCTTACAGCCGTGTCGACCATGAGGTAGCTATGACAATTGCTGACTGTCAGGGCGTCGATCGTCTCCTTGGTATCGATATCTGTAAAAATCTGGTGCTTTGCAATGCGCAGAAGACGAAATTTTATCTGCTTCTGATGCCCGGGGATAAGCAGTTTAAAACCAAGGATCTGTCCAAGCAGATCGGTTCTTCCCGCCTTTCTTTTGCACCACCCGAATATATGGAAAAGCTGCTGGGTGTGACGCCCGGCTCCGCCACCATCCTGGCCTTGATGAACGACACGGCGAATCAGGTGCAGCTCATCATTGATGAGGATGTACTCGCCCAAGAGGATTTTGGCTGTCATCCCTGTATCAATACGTCCAGTCTGCGGATGAAGACGAAGGATATCCTGGAAATTTTTTTGCCGGCGGTACATCATGAGGCTCTGATCGTGAGGCTATGAGGAATTCTTATAATGAAAGGGCGCTGTTCGGAAGGAACGGCGCCTTTTTTGATTAGGACGGACGTGCGCCGGAG
>CAVKIR010000198.1:0-3885 GCA_963656395.1 Prevotella sp. CAG:279 | reverse complement strand
GAAGCGAAGGCGTACCGGCCGGAAAATGCTTCTTTGCGTTTTTTGTATCTAAAAATACGTTTATAGGAGGAAACTGTTATGAATCAAATGACAATGTGTCTGCTCATTTTCATCCTGACGCTCCTGGCATATGCGTTCTTAAGCAGCCGCGTATCCATGGCCGTTATCTCTCTGATCAGCGTCGCAGCACTGATGGTCACCGGCTGTATGGATCCCAACGATGCACTGAGCTGCTTTGCCAATTCCAGCGCGATCCTGATGGCGAGTATGTTCGTGGTATCTGCCGGTCTGAACCGAACCCAGATGGTAAAGAAGCTTTCCACGTTTATCTGCCGCATCAGTAAGGGATCCTTCACGAAGGTGCTGGCCGGCTACGTGATTCTGACCTGTATTCTGGCACAGTTCATCCCCAGCGCCGCTGCCTGCTTCAGCGTCGTATTTCCGCTGGCCTACGGTGTCTGTAAAGAGATGAAAATCGCTCCGTCCAAGATGATGTTCTCTCTGGGCATTACAGCGATTGGTACCGTTATCACCCTGCCCTTCAGCGCTTCCGTCAGTGAGATGGCGCGTATTCAGGGCTTTCTGGAGGCATACGAATACACCACCTACAATATGAGCATCATGGATATCATGTATGCCAAGACGCCGACCATGATTGCGATTCTTTTGCTGGCTATCTTCGTGGTACCGCGTTTCGCACCGGATAACGAGATGGAGTCCGAGCTTCAGGTGAAGGAGCAGAAGGAGACGGTGAAGCTGAGCCCGGTTCGTGAATTTATCGGTTACGCTACCTTCGTATGCGTTCTTCTGGGACTTTTGTTCTCCAGCCAGATCGGTCTGAAGACCTGGCAGGTGGCCTTTATCGGTGCGCTGGTTATCGCGGCGTCCGGTATCATGACCAAGAAGGAGCTGATCGAGTCTATGAATATCAGCATGGTACTGCTCTTTGTGGGCGCTCTGGCCATCGGAACCGCACTGTCCGGAACCGGCGTGGCGGATATGATTGGAAATCATCTGTCCGGCATTATCTTAGGCGTACATAACAATTACATTGCAGGCTTTATCTTCTTCCTCGTACCGTTTATTCTGACACAGTTCATGTTGAATCTGGGAATTTATTCCATTTTCACGCCGCTGTACATCATGATCTGCAAGTCCATGGGAGCGAATCCGATTGGACCCATCATGCTCTGCATGATTGCTTCTATGACAGCATTCTTTACACCGCTGGCGACTCCGGCTGTACCGCAGATGATGGGTGCCGGTAATTATACGGTAAAGCAGCTGGGTAAAATGGGCTGGGTTCCGTTTATCGTGATTACTCTGGTCAGTGTATTCTGGGTCATGACGATTTACCCGGTCTTCTAAATTAAGGTTTTTGGGGAAAGGAGAAGACTTATGAATGAGAAAATCAAAGAACTGGCGGAGCAATATGCCGCCGAAGCAGCGTCTGAGCAGAAGGCACTCCTGAAAACCCTCGGTGTGATTCCGGCGCCTTCCCATCAGGAGGATATGCGTGCGGCTTTCTGCCGGGACTGGTTCCGGAAGCAGGGTGCGGAGGATGTGCAGATCGATGACGCGAAGAATGTCATCTGCAGACTGGGCGACCCGGATGCAGAGGAGCTGGTGGTCTTCGCAGCACATACGGACATCGTATTCCCGGATACTACCGAGCTTCCTCTGAAGGAGGAGGACGGAAAGCTCTTCGCACCGGGCATCGGCGATGATACCAGCAACCTGGTAAACCTGATGCTGGGCGCTAAGTATCTGCTGGATCACAAACTGAAGCCCAAGTGCGGAATCCTCTTTGTGGCAAATGCCTGTGAGGAGGGGCTGGGCAATCTGGACGGCACGAAGGCGCTGTTTGCCGCCTATGGCTCGAAGATTAAGGACTTTTATTCCTTTGATGGGTATACGCCCCAGTGCTGCAGTAGTGCGGTGGGCTCTTATCGTTATCGGATCACCTGTAAGACGAAGGGCGGTCATTCCTATATTAATTTCGGCGACCCGAATGCGCTGGAGATTCTCTGCGATCTGACGGAACGGTTATATAAGATCGAAGCTCCGAAGGACGGGGATGCCTTTACCACCTACAATATCGGACGGATGGAGGGCGGCACGACGGTCAATTCCATCGCCCAGGAGGCATATATGCTGTATGAGTTCCGCTCTACTTCCCAGAAGTGTCTGGAGGAGATGGAGAAGCGGTTTGATGCGGCGGTGGAGTCGGTGCGGGGACGCGGCGGCGAGATCGAGGTGGAGCTCTTAGGTGTGCGTCCGGGCAACGGTCCGGTGGACGCGGATGCGCTGAAGGCATTTACGGAGCATACGGCGGACGTCATCGGAACCTGGTATACGGATCCGATTGATTTTGAGGCTTATTCTACAGACAGTAATGTACCGCTTTCGTTGGGAATCGTAGCCAATACGGTGGGAACCGTGCGAGGAGCGCTGGCGCATACCAGAGAAGAATGGATTGAGCTTTCCAGCCTAGAGGACGGACTTCGGATTGCCCTGGCATTGATGCTGGATTATGTAGAATTATAGAAATGCGAAGCAAATTCGAGATGGGAGCTGAACAGTTACGAATTACACCCAAAAGCAGGAAGAAATTCACATGTGTGGATTTCTTCCTGCTTTTGGGTGTAATTTACTTCATTTTTTTAATAACCAGGTCTACCACCGTCTCCGACGCGTGTCCGTCATCGTAGAAGCTCAGCATATCGCAGAATTCCTTACACTTTTTCTGATAATCCTTCTCATCAAACGCTTCGATCTGCTCCATCAGCTGCTCGTTCGTGAGTGCCAGCGTAAAGGGCAGATCCTCCAGCTGAAAATAATAATCCTTGATGCGCTTCATTTCCTCGTAGTCCTCGGCGTAGAGGAAGCCGGGCTTGCCGATCATGGGGAAATCAAAGGCACAGCCGGAGTAGTCGCTGATAATGATATCGGAGGCCACCAGGAGCTCCTGCATGTTCTCGTAGGGGCTGGCATTCAGAATCCGATCCGTATAAGTAAGCGGATAATCCTTGCAGCTGACATTGGGATGCATCCGCACCAGAACAGCCCAGCTTCCGCCAAAGCGCTTCTCCAGGGCAGCGAGAAGCCGGTTATAATCCAGGTTGTACATATCGGTCCTGCGGCTGTCCCGGTAGGTGGGAGCGTAGAGAACCAGCTTTGTGCCCTCCGGCAGACCGAAATGCTGATGCACCTTGCGGATATAAGGAGCAGGATCCTCAAAATAGATATCGTTTTTCGGAATGCCCTTTTCCAGAATCGGACCGTCATACCAGAAGGCCTCGCGGTAGGATTCACTCTCCCAGCGGCAGCAGGCCAACAGGAGATCGGTGTGCAGCGAATCCTCCTTCGCGAAGGCGACATACTCTTTGGAGAGAGCCTCCTCGCAGTCTTTTTCAACTTTTTTCAGTCCGAGTCCCCCGTGCCAGGTCTGGATATAGAACTGCTCGGGTCTCTTTTTATAGTAATAGAGCTTCCGGGTATCGTCGATCCAGGTGCCGGCGGTAGCCATCTGCCAGGCAAAGGCTATCGTATTCGGGCGTACCGGGATAAGGCCGTCGGGAAGATCGTACTCCTTTTCCGCCACCCAGTAGAGCTTCCAGCCGAGCTTCCGCCTTAGAAATTCCTGGGCGATAAACTTGGGATTGTCACCGTAGCCGCCTCCGTTAAAATTGCTGAAGACCACCTTTTTTCGATCCAGCGGAAAATGTATGAAAATATTCCAGCAGACCTTCATCATCAGCCGGTGTGCCCGCAGATAGACGGGCAGAATTATTTTTTTTAGCATGATTTGTACCATCCTGGTTTGATTTCTGTAACTATTCAGGACAGCCCGAAGCACTTGCTGCTGAGGGCGTATGAACATGA
>CAVKIR010000197.1:0-3895 GCA_963656395.1 Prevotella sp. CAG:279 | reverse complement strand
ATTCAGGCTCTTGCATTTCGTGCCATAGAAGGCAGAATAGACTTCACCCGTCTCGACATCGATCTCCACGGCGATGGCGGCCTTCAGGAAGCTCTTGTCATAGGCTGAGGCGTCGATGAGATCCAGGATGGGATTCTCTGTATCCGTATCGTAGGCTCCGGCATCCAGGGTCAGGGTATAGATGCGGCCGTTCAGGTCAGAATGCTCGTCATCGTCGAATTCTGCCCGTAATCCCCTGGCTTTTACTTCTTTCTGAAACTGCTCCCACTGTCCGGAGGTTCGATACCAGGTGAGGCGCGATTCTGCCGCCAGGTAGACCGTCCTCGCATTCGATTCATTTTTCCGGAACTCTGCCAGTCTCCAGTATTTAACAAAAAAAGGAACCGCAATCGCCGTAATGATCGCCATGATCACCAATACAACCGTGAGTTCCGTCAAGGTAAAGCCTTTTCTTCTATCCTTCATATTCTTACTTCCCGTTACGTTTTTTGCGCAGGTCGGACAGGCCGACGTTTTTTTTAATATAACAAAAAGCACCGGAATTGTCCAGTGCGATTTGTGTGTTTATGCCCTTGTCTGTCCTTCAAATTGCTCTGTGCAATAATGCTCCGCCAGACTAATAAATTCACCTGCGATTAAAATCTGTCTCTCAGATTCTCATGCTGCTCCATACAAAACCACCCCTTCCTTATAAACATTAGAATAAAACGGATAGTTTTTAACCCACTTTTTAAAATGTGCCTCGCTTTTTGCAATTGGCTTGATATCCAATTCATGATCCAGATTAAAATCATAGGTCATATGAGAAAGCTGCTGTGCGTATGTCTTCAATTCCATATCTGAGATATCTGCCAAAATCATAATATCCACATCTGAATCGGAATGGAAATCTCCTCTCGCGTAAGAACCAAATAGGATTACCTGTCGGACGTGGTCACCATATATCTTCTTAATAGCCTCTACATACTCTGTAATCAAATTTTGCATAGACTTTGTCATACACGCGCACCTCGCTTTCTACATATAGACTACTCATTACCTTTTCCTACCGTACCGCCCCGATGAGCTCCCGGATATCCTCCACCTGATACTTCTTCATATAGGCCAGGATGCCCTCGGCGGTCTCCCCGGCCGCATAGGGGTTCGCGAAGTTCGCGGTGCCTACGGAGACTGCGGTGGCGCCGGCCAGGATGAATTCCATGGCGTCATCGCCGTTTGTGATGCCGCCCATGCCGATGATGGGTAGCTTCACCGCATTCGCCACCTGATAGACCATGCGCACGGCCACGGGCTTTACCGCCGGGCCGGACATGCCGCCGGTCTTATTCGCGATGGCAAAGCTGCGGCGATGGATATCGATCTTCATGCCGGTGAGGGTGTTGATGAGGGACAGCACGTCCGCACCGCCTGCCTCGGCTGCCCTTGCCATCTCAGTGATGTCCGTGACGTTGGGGCTCAATTTCATAATGATCGGTTTCTTTGCATACTTCTTTACGGCCTTCGTGATGGCTTCCAGAGCCTCCGGCTTCTGGCCGAAGGCGATGCCGCCCTCCTTCACGTTCGGACAGGAGACGTTGATCTCCAGCATGTCCACGTCCGCGTCGGACAGACGCTCCACTGCCTCACAATAGTCCTCGCTGGTCTTACCGCAGACATTAACAATGATCTTCGTATCGTATGCCTTAAGCTTCGGCAGATCCCGCTCCAGGAAGACGTCCAGACCCGGATTCTGCAGGCCGATGGCGTTCAGCATACCGCTCTTTGTCTCCGCGATCCGCGGGGTCGGATTGCCCGGCCAGGGTACGTTCGCCACGCCCTTGGTCACCACGGCACCCAGCTCACCCAGATCGTAAAAGGCTCCGTATTCGCCGGCGGAGCCAAAGGTTCCGGAGGCGGTCATGACAGGGTTCTTAAGCTCCACTCCTGCCAGATTTACACTTGTCTTGTATTCCATGGCTATCTCCTCCGGTTATAATTCGATCGCATCAGCCGCAAAGACCGGACCGTCCTTGCAGATGCGTTTATTCTTCACGTTCGTATGAGCGTCCACGTCCTTGGACTTGCAGACGCAGGCCAGACAGGCTCCGATACCGCAGGCCATGCGCTCCTCTAAGGAGAGATAGCAGTCGATGCCCTGCTCCTCGGCATAAGTCTTGAGTGCCCGGAGCATGGGAGTAGGGCCGCAGGCGAAGATGGCATCTGCGGTCAGGCCATTCTCCCTGATGGCGTCCAGCACATTGCCCCTGGTTCCGGCGCTGCCGTCCTCGGTCGCTACCACGAGCTTCGCATGGCGGGACAGCTCATCCTTCAGGAACAGGTCGCCGCCCCGGTAGCCGGAGATGACGATCTTCTCCCCGGGAAGCTGTCTTGAGAGCTCCACCATGGGCGGTACGCCGATGCCGCCGCCGATGAGGAAGACTTTTTTATAGTTTTTATCCAGCGGGAAGCCATTTCCGAGAGGCCCCACCAGGCGAAGGGTGTCGCCTGCGCCGTAGCCGGAGAATTCCTGGGTACCGGCTCCTGCTGCCCGGTATACCAGCCGCAGGGACTTCGTTTCTTTCTCTATCTCGCAGATGCTGATGGGTCGGGGCAGCAGTCTCGACTCATCGTGGCAGTAGACCGACACAAACTGGCCGGGACGTGCCTCCTCCGCGATATGCTCTGTCTGCAGCCACAGGCTGTAGATGCCCGGGGCTATCTCGCGCTGTTCTCTTATCAGCGCTGTCTCCTGATATTTCATAGTCTTCTCCTATCGTGCCTGCAATGCACCACTGATATCAGCCACCATGTCTTCTACCGCTGCCCGGGAAGCGTCGCCGAAGTTCTCTTCGCCGAACTTCGCGTACTTCTCCTGCTTGTAGGCCGCAATGATGCCGCGGGAGGAGTTCACGATGGCACCCAGACCGTCCGCATTGAAGAAGTTCACCAGATCCTTGCCCTTGCCGCCCTGGGCGCCGTAGCCCGGCACCAGGATGAAGGTCTTCGGCATGATTTTGCGCAGCGCAGCGCCTATCTCCGGATAGGTGGCTCCCACGACTGCGCCGATGTAGCTGTAGCCGGACTCGCCCATGTGATCCTCGCCCCACTCGGCTACCTTCTCGCCTACCAGCTCGTAGAGCGGACGGCCGTCGATCAGCCGATCCTGAAACTCGCCGCTGGATGGATTGGAGGTTTTTACCAGAATGAAGAGGCCTTTATTCTCCTCCTTGCATACCTCGATAAAGGGCTTCACGCCGTCGCTGCCCAGGTACGGGTTCACGGTGGCGAAATCCTCGTTGAAGGGAACGTAGCATTTGCTGCCCACCTGTACCTTGCCCAGATGGCCGACCGCATAGGCTGCAGAGGTGGAGCCGATGTCGCCGCGCTTGATATCGCCGATGACCACCAGATCCTTGGACTTGCAATAGTCGATGGTCTTCTTATAGGCCTTCAGACCCTCGATGCCGAACTGCTCGTACATGGCGATCTGGGGCTTTACGGCCGGAATCAGGTCATAGGTCTTGTCCACGATCTCCTTATTGAACTGCCAGATGGCCTCCGCTGCGCCCTCCAGGGTCTCGCCGTACGCGTCAAAGGCTTTTTTCTGAATGTGTGCGGGGATATAGTTCAGCATCGGATCGAGGCCTACCACGATAGGTGCTCCGGTCTTCTGAATCTTTGCAATCAGCTTATTAATCATCTTCGTTCTCCTTCTTCGTCTAAGTTTGGGAAAATTATATACTAATTTATTTCGAAATGCAACCGCCGGGGGAATCGCATTTTCTAATAGCTTCGCGGCAGTTACTGTACAGACGCCAGCCAACATCGGAGTGACTGAGAATATCTGATTTAGTGACCTTTGATATGTTCATAACTTAGAAAGTTCGGACGGCTCCGTACAAATGGAATGTTCCTG
>CAVKIR010000196.1:0-3896 GCA_963656395.1 Prevotella sp. CAG:279 | reverse complement strand
ATCCGAAAGGAGTTGCCAGTGGCAAGTCCTTAGGTGAAGGTACTGAACAGTTACAAAAAACGAGGTATTCGTTCCTGCGGGAACAAGTACCTCGTTTTAATGATTAACCATTGATCATAAATGAAACTAATTTGTCGATGTCTTCCTTCTCGTAAGCGATAATCTCAAGCTCCGGAATCTCTCCGTTGGAGAAGATGTTCGCCATGGATACGTACTGGGAAAGCTTTGACTTCAGGTTCAGTCTGTCGCCCTCACCGGTAACCAGCTCAACCTTGCCCTTGCAGCTGTCTACTACCTTGAAGAATTTATCGATATCGGTAATATTCTGTACTTTCATTCTGATTCACCCCTTTCTTATCTTTCCCTATTATAACCGCAAAATTCGGCTTTGGAAAGCACTATTTTGTAATTTTCATAAAATTTAACATTTTTTATACTTTTCGACGAATGCTCTTCTCGGTTATCTCTATTTTGCCTTCTTTTAAGAGTCTTCCCACCGCTCTTTTGAACGCATTTTTACTTAAATGCAGTTCCCGCTCGATGACCTCCGGTGATGCTTTATCCGTAAAGGGCAGGACGCCGTCAAATTCATCGATGACCGCAAGCACATTTTCCGCGTCCGCATCCATCTGCAGGTAGGCTTTTTCCCGGAGACTCAGGTTCAGCTTGCCGTCCTCATGGACGCCGGTGACCCGGGCCTCCACGATGTCGCCAATCTTCGCACCCCCGTGGAAATCCTTCCTGGGCACCAGACCGGAATAGCGGTTATCTACGGCTACAAACGCACCGAACTCCTCGCTGATCTCGTAGATGGTTCCCTTGACGCGGTCGTCCTTCTTGTATGGGGACTGAAGCTCCAGGTACTCGTAGACATTCATGGTCGCACAGAGGCGGATGCTCTTGTCGATGTAGAGGGCCACCAGAACCTCCTGTCCCTCATGCACCCGGCGGGTCTGCTCCCGGAAGGGCAGCAGCAGATCCTTTTCCAGACCCCAGTCCAGAAAGGCACCGATTTTGCCCACCTGGGCTACCTTTAAGACAGCCAGGCCGCCCAGCTCCAGCTTCGGCTCATGGGTGGTGGCAATCAGACGATCCTTGGAATCCTTGTATACAAAGATCGTCAGCTTCGAACCTATCTCCGTTCCCTCCGGCACCTGCTTCTTCGGCAGCAGCACGCGCTCTTCGGCATTCTCCTGCTCGCCCAGATAGACACCGAATTCCACTCTTTTTATTACGGTTAATTCCTGTTTTTTTCCTAATTCTATCATGTGATTCCGTCTCCTGTTGAAGTTTATCTTACGATAGTTCCACGACCGCGTAGGGTCGTCCCAGCTCGTCGCAGAGCCCTACGGTATAGCGCTCATCCTCCTGTGCCACCACCGGATAAATGATATCGCCCGGAAGTGCCGACTTTTTATATTCGGCCCGCATCTGGTGAATGGGAAAGGTCTCCGGTACGTATTCCCGCGCCATCTGGATGTACTGGCCGTTGTTCACGTGATGGTTCGTGTCCAGGTGATGCTTCTGCACCGCGAAGGGTTCCTTCGTCTCGCCCTTCTTCGGCATCGGTACCTTCCGGGAGGCATATTTCATATCCAGCTTCTCCTCCAGCACGTAGGCCTTCTCGATCTCCTCCGGCATCCGGGTCGGAAGTCCCGTGTCCGTATCCAGAAAGCTCCAGAGGCTATTGGCATAGGCAACCGGCTTGCCCTCCTTATCCCGCATGATAAAATTGCGGTAGCCCGCAAAGTTCTTGAAATAATAGGGCCAGGTGCCGATCTCGATCTCCTCACAGAGATCCGGATACCGCTCAACCACGATCTGCCAGGAGGAAAGCACCCAGACCCGATGCAGCTTCTCCAGATGCTCCAGGCCGATCTGCAGCTTCTCCGACTGAAAGGTACTGCAGTCCTGAAAATAATTGATGATTCCGTTCAAGGTCAGCTTCTTATCCTCGCCCACCTCGCTGTAGCGGACGCGGCTTTGAAATGCATACATAAAATCCTTCCTTCCTGTGATGCGCATTTCCATTATACAGAAGGAAATGAAAAAAAACAATGCAAAAACGAAACGCGGGTTTTTAAAGGATTCTAAAGATTCTCTGATTCTGCGGACAAACGCGGGAACCTGTGCTACACTGGAAGCAAGGATACAGTCGCATGATAAAAGTGATATGGTAACTATTCGGAGCCATGCAAAACTTCGTTCTGCGAATGGGGTGCTGAATAGTTACGTGATATGAAATAGATCAGGAAGGAGCCAGCTATGCCGCACGAAGGATATATCAAAAAACAGGATCTCAATGACTTCCAGGTAAATGGAATACAGGAACAGGATACCAGTGAGGAGTGGAAGGCCTATCACAAGATGCAGACCTCCGCAACCACATTGAAACGTGACACCAGAACGCAGTTTCTCACCGGAAAGAAGAAGGCGGATTCCGCTCTCATGAAGGATGTAAAGGATGCCACGGAGGCTCTCACACGCTTCTATACGGAAACCACTATTTCCGATGACGAGGACGATTTCGAGGAGCAGCTTAAGCAGGCCATGACGCTCTATGACACTCTGCAGAAGAACTGCAGAACCTATCTGGAGCACAGAGGAAAGGATGAGGGCTGGAAGCGCTTTCGCATGGGAGAAGGCTACCGCCGTCGCCGCATGGTAGAGAAGACGCTGGCCAGAGCTTCTGTCGAGCGCAATCTTCTGGAGAACCGGGCGAAGCTGGTATTTGCGGAATTCGAGGATGTGATGGCAGAACAGGAACGTCCTCTCTGGGTAAATGTGCTGGCGGAAACCCGTACCCGCCAGCTGGATTTCTCCCATCTGGAGGAGGGCAGCCGCATCGAGCATACCGGAGGCAATACCAGCACCGTTCTCAAGTTAGTTAATCCGAACAAGGGCGAGGTCGCCTATATCAAGGAAGAGGAAATGAATGTTCCGGCGCAGCAGATGACAGAAAAATATATCAGTGAATATCTGAACTCAGATTTTGTCAAAGGGCTGGAGGAAGAAGGCATCGACCGGAAATCCGTGGAGAAATATCTCATCTTTCTGAACCTGTGCTGCCAATACAGCGATTATATTCGCTCAAACTTTATCAATACCAACGGCGTCCGGGCCGATAACTTTCTCGACAAGAATAAGCAGGCGAGATTCAAGGCTCTGCTGCTGGATGCCGAGAAAAGAGGACATCTGGTGATACCGGAAGAGGTGCGGCCATTTCTGGATAATGCGTATGCAGGACAGATCGCCGGCGAGTTTGGCGCTTATTTTTACCGGTGTAACATGACAGAGGGAATCGCTACCGGTATGGCGCGTATCGCTCCCAATGCAAATATCACCGTACGAAATGTAGCCACGTACCGTCTGGCAGAGCTTCTGGGCATCGCGGATATCATCCCGGCCACCATGAGGGTCAAGTATAAGGATACTGCCGGAAAAGACCATCATGGTGTCCTGATGGCTGAGGCAAAGGGAAAGGCTTATTTTGACACCAACGAAGATATGCGGGCAGAATTAAGCGAAAAGAAGAAGCGGGTGGATCGAAAACAGGTGCCCAACGAAGTGACGGATTATAAGGAAGAAGTTATCCTGCAGCTGAACTCTCTGCAGGTTCTGGATCTTCTGACCGCGCAGGTGGATCGTCATCTGCGAAATATCGTCATAGAGAAGCAGGGAAAATATTATGTGCAGGCAAAGGGAATCGACAATGACATGTGCTTTGGAACCCTGACCTTTGAACAGCTCATGGAGAGGGATGAAGAGGAGGCAAGCCGCGTCAGCCCGAATATAAGGAAGCTGGAAAATGCCGATGGCTTTATATTCCGCGTACTGAATCGGAATCTCTACGAGAACCTGCTGGCTCTGACAGACGATATGGTGAAGTATGTATT
>CAVKIR010000195.1:0-3908 GCA_963656395.1 Prevotella sp. CAG:279 | reverse complement strand
CAGTTTTATATGGCGAAGTAACCACATGAGCAAAAGGAAAGCCTCGCAGAGGCGGTTTTGCGAATGTGGTTCTGAATAGTTATGTAGAAATAAAAGATGGGAGCATTATGCAATGGAAGATAAGATTCGAATCATAGAAGTGAAGCGGAGCATCTTCGCGGACAACGATGCGGATGCCCAGCGTCTCAGACAGGAGCTGAAGGAGAAAAAGGTATTCCTGCTGAACCTGATGTCCTCGCCCGGATCGGGCAAGACGACCACTCTGCTGGCTCTTTCAAAAGCACTGGAAGGCCGCATAAAAATGGGCGTTATGGAGGCGGACATCGACTCTGCGGTGGACGCGGAGACCATGACGAAGGCGGGTGTGAAGTCCATCCAGATTCATACCGGCGGCATGTGCCATCTGGACGCGGATATGACGAGACAGGGTCTCTATGAGTTCGGTCTCGACGACGCGGAGCTGGTGATTCTGGAAAATGTGGGCAACCTGGTTTGTCCGGCAGAATTCGACACGGGGGCTGTGAAAAATATGACAATCCTTTCCGTGCCCGAGGGCGATGACAAGCCCCTGAAATATCCGCTGATGTATGAGAAATGCGATCTGCTGGTGGTAAATAAGACGGACGTGCTGCCGTATTTTGATTTCAGTAAAGAAAAGCTGGAGGCGAATGCGAAGCTTCGAAATCCGAACATTACTATCCTTTATATCTCTGCGAAGACCGGGGAAGGCGTAGAGGCACTGGCAGACTGGATCGTAAAAGAGGCGGAGAGCTGGAGAGGCTAGACTAAGAGAGGAGATGACCCTATGTTTGACATGGAACAATACAATCAGTGGCCCGCGAACCACAAGCACGACAAAGCACCCAGCCCGAAAATCATCGAGCTGGGACGTAAAATCACCGACGTAGCCGGACATATCTTCGGCGGCGTGAAGGTGGAGGACCCGGAGTACTGGGGCCTGGCGGAAATCATTACCGAGGAGATGGCAGAGGTCGGCTTGACCATG
Source organism: Prevotella sp. CAG:279 (assembly GCA_963656395.1). Classification (GTDB taxonomy): domain Bacteria; phylum Bacillota; class Clostridia; order Lachnospirales; family Lachnospiraceae; genus Laedolimicola. The sequence continues at coordinate 2,902 of CAVKIR010000195.1, read as the reverse complement.
AAAAAGCGCGTACCCTACACCTTCTCTCAGCTGTGCAAGATGAACAAGATCCCGAAGGGCGGCGAAGAGAAATTCCAGAAGCTCTTAGACGAGATGAGCTACATCGGTCTTCTGGAGTATGATTACGGCTACCACTATGACCACAACGGCCGCACCCACGAGCCCACCGAGCGCAGATATATTCTGCCCATGTTCGTGCCGGGCTCTGCAGAGCTCTTTAACATGGAGGAGCTGCCGGACAGAAGCAACCCGCGTCTTAGGGATCACCCGGACGTAGCTTCCTTCTTCGAGCGCATGACCTTCATTCCCCTGGCCGGCATCACCCAGATGGTACCGCCCGGAGGCGCAGGCATCGGTATGCATGTCATCCCCGTGGAGAAAGCCATTTCCATGGAAAATCAGTCCATGGACATCGAGCACCTGTCCTACTGGCTGAAGAAATACGAGGGGCACATCGGCGTAGGCCGCTGCTCCTGCCGCGCTTCCCGCAAGGTCATCGGCGAGGGCGTAGCGGATGACGATTTCGGATGGTGCATCGGTGTGGGCGATTTCGCAGACTACTGCCGTGAGACGGGCAAGGGTCACGACATCACCTACGAGGAGGCTATGGCCATCTTAAAGCGCGCAGAGGACAACGGCTTCGTACACCAGATCACGAACATCGACGGCGACAATAAGATCTTCGGAATCTGCAACTGTAATGTCAATATCTGCAACGCGCTGCGGACCTCTCAGCTCTTCAATACCCCGAACATGTCCCGCTCTGCCTACGTGGCGCATGTGGACAAGGATAAATGCGTGGCCTGCGGCCGCTGCGTGGAATATTGCCCGGCAGGTGCGACGAGACTTGGCCAGAAGCTCTGTCAGAAGGACGGCACCGAGGTGAAGTATACGAAGCAGCAGCTTCCGGACGCTGTAAAATGGGGCGAGGACAAATGGGATCCCGACTATCGCGACAACAACCGCATCAACAGCCACAAGTCCGGTACCGCTCCCTGTAAGACCGCCTGTCCGGCACACATCGCCGTACAGGGCTACTTAAAGAAGGCTTCCCAGGGCAAATACCGGGAGGCACTGGCCTTGATTAAGAAGCAGAACCCGTTCCCGGCAGTCTGCGGCCGCATCTGTAACCGCCGCTGTGAGGACGCCTGCACCAGAGGCACCATCGACCAGGCTGTAGCCATCGATGCCGTGAAGAAATTCATCGCGGAGCAGGATCTGAAGGCAGAGACCCGCTATGTCCCGCCCGTAGTGATCCCGGCCAGCATCCACAGAGATCATTTCGAGGAGAAGATCGCCATCATCGGCGGCGGTCCGGCGGGTATGAGCGCAGCCTTCTATCTGGCAGAAAAAGGCTATCGCCCCACTGTATTTGAGAAAAATGAGGAGCCCGGCGGTATGCTCCGCTACGGCATCCCCTCCTATAAGCTGGAGAAGGACGTCATCGCGGCGGAGATCGACGTGATGCGCGAGATGGGCGTGGAGATCAGGACCGGCGTGGAGGTCGGCAGGGATGTAAGCTTAAAAGGACTGCGTGAGCAGGGCTACAAGGCCTTCTACATCGCCATCGGCTGCAGCGCAGGCCGCAGACCCGGCGTACCCGGCGACGACGCGGAGGGCACCACCACGGCCATCGATTATCTGCGTGAGGCGAACACCGGCAAGACCTCCTATACCGGCAGAGTCGTGGTCGTAGGCGGCGGCAACGTAGCCATCGACGCGGCCAGAGTCAGCGCCCGCAGTGGAGCCAGCGAAGTACATATGCTCTGTCTGGAGTCTGCGGCAGAGATGCCGGCAGCAGAGGACGAGGTGCGCGAGGCCGGTGAGGACGGCGTGAGGATTCAGAACGGCTGGGGTCCGAAGGAGGTTCTGACCGAGAACGGTAAGGTGACCGGCATTATCTTCAAGAAGTGTACCTCCGTCAAGAATGCAGAGGGCCGCTTCGCACCGACCTATGATGAAAATGAGACCATCGAGATCGCCTGCGACCGCGTCATTTTCGCAGTGGGTCAGAGAAGCGTCTGGGGCAAGCTGCTGGAGGGCGAGAACGTATCCTTCCGGGGCCCGGCCATCGTGGCGGACAAGCTGACCTACCAGACCGAGCAGCCGGATATCTTCGTGGGCGGCGACGTGTATACAGGACCGAGGTTTGCCATCGATGCCATCGCGGCAGGCCACTATGCGGCAGAGTCCCTGCACCGCTATGTACAGGGCGGCCATATGACCATCGGCCGGAACCGCTGGGAGTTCAATGAGCTGGATAAGAGCAATACCCGGGTGGAAAGCTACGACAATTCCTCCCGTCAGGTGGAGGGCGTAGATGCGTCCGTACCGGCGAAGTCCTTCCGGGACGCCCATCTTACCCTGACGGAGGAGCAGGTACGAAAAGAGACAGCCAGATGTCTGGGCTGCGGTGCCACCATCGTAGACGAGAATAAGTGCATCGGCTGCGGCGTCTGCACCACCAAGTGCGAGTTCGACGCCATCAGTCTGCACCGGGATCACCCGGAGTGCTCCACCATGGTGAAGGCCGAGGATAAGTTCAAGCACATCCTGCCGTACCAGCTGAAGCGCGCAGTGAAGATCGTGACCAACAAAGAAAAATAAGGAAACTGAATGCTATGCACGAACTGGGAGTCGTATTCTACGTCGTGCGCGACGTAAAAAAAGTGGCGGAGGAGAACCGGGTAAAAAAGGTCTCTGCCGTCACCCTGGAGATTGGCGAGGTAACGGGGATCGTCCACGATTACCTCATCGACTGCTGGAACTGGGCGAGAAAAAAAGAGCCGGTGATGGAGGAGGCCAAATTAAAAATCGATCAGATCGACGCGGTCACCTTCTGCGAGGGCTGCGGGGAGGAATATCCTACCGTAGCCCACGGCAAGATCTGCCCCTATTGCGG
>CAVKIR010000194.1:0-3908 GCA_963656395.1 Prevotella sp. CAG:279 | reverse complement strand
GGTGGTAAACAGTACAAAGTATCTGAAGGCGACGTAATCAAGGTTGAGAAGCTTGGCGTTGCAGCTGGTGAGACTTATGAGTTCGATCAGGTTCTCGCAGTTGGCGGAGATTCCCTGACCGTAGGTACACCGACTGTAGCAGGAGCTACGGTAACTGCATCTGTAATCGGTGACGGAAAAGCTAAGAAAGTCATCGTTTACAAGTACAAGAGAAAATCTGGATATCACAAGAAGAACGGTCACAGACAGCAGTACACAGAAGTGAAGATCGAGAAGATCTCCGCAAACTAATTGTCATGATAACCGTTACCATATATAAGAAATCCAATCAGTATCTGGGCTTTGATGTCAATGGACATGCCGGATACGCGGAGGAAGGTTCCGATATCATCTGTGCAGCGGTCAGTGCTCTGGCGCTGAATGCGTTGAACTCCATCGAAGCCTTCACAGAGGATGAGTTTTCCGGAGAGCAGAGGGACGGGTCACTGACCTGTACATTCCCGGAGCCTTTGTCCGAGAAAGCCGCACTATTGATGGATTCCATGGTACTTGGACTGACAGATATTCAAAAAAGCTATGGGAAACCATATATCAGCATTGTATTCAAGGAGGTGTAATACCATGTTACAGATGAACCTTCAGTTGTTCGCTCATAAAAAAGGAGTAGGTTCTACAAAGAACGGCAGAGATTCCGAGTCCAAGAGACTGGGAGCTAAGAGAGCCGACGGACAGTTCGTAAAGGCCGGAAACATTCTTTACAGACAGCGCGGAACCAAGATTCACCCGGGTGTGAACGTAGGACGCGGTGGCGATGATACACTGTTTGCTCTGACCGACGGAGTCGTAAGATTCGAGAGAAAGGGAAGAGATAAGAAGCAGGTTTCTATCGTTCCGGTAGCAGCAGAATAAGTTGGTGAGGAAAGGCTTCAAGTCGGTAAGATTTGAAGCCTTTTTTACCATTTTAATTTCGGAGAATTTTTATATGTTTGCAGACAGAGCAAAGATTTTGATCCGTTCCGGTAAGGGTGGCGACGGACATGTCAGCTTCCGCAGAGAACTCTATGTTCCGAACGGCGGTCCGGACGGCGGTGACGGCGGCCGCGGCGGTGATGTGATTTTTGAAGTAGATGAGGGATTAAACACCCTCTATGAATACCGTCATAAGAGAAAATTCAAGGCTCAGGACGGCGAAGAAGGCGGAAAACGACGCTGCCACGGTAAGGACGGCAGCGATATTATATTAAAGGTTCCGGAGGGAACCATTATCAAAGAGGCCGAAAGCGGAAAGGTTATCGCGGATATGTCCGGTGAGAACCGAAGACAGGTGATCCTGAAGGGCGGTCGCGGCGGTGCCGGCAATATGCACTTTGCCACGTCCACCATGCAGGTTCCCAAATATGCCCAGCCAGGCGTTCCCGCTCAGGAGCTGGAGGTTCTTTTGGAGCTTAAGGTCATCGCGGACGTAGGTCTGGTCGGCTTCCCGAATGTAGGAAAATCTACATTTTTATCCCGTGTAACGAATGCACAGCCGAAGATTGCCAACTATCATTTTACCACATTGAACCCGAATCTGGGCGTGGTGGATCTGAATGGGGCTCCGGGCTTCGTCATCGCGGACATTCCGGGACTCATCGAAGGTGCTTCCGAGGGTGTGGGACTGGGACATGAATTCCTGCGCCATATCGAACGTACCCGCGTGCTGATTCATATTGTGGACGCAGCTTCCACCGAAGGACGTGATCCGGTAGCGGATATCTACGCCATCCATAAGGAGCTGGAGGCCTACAATGCGGAGATCGCGGCACGTCCGCAGGTCATTGCAGCCAATAAAATCGATGCTTTGGGCGACAATGATGAGCCCATACGGCGCCTGAAAGACGAATTTGAGCCCAAGGGTATCAAGGTATTCCCGATTTCCGCCGTAGCCGGAAAAGGATTAAAGGAGCTTCTCTACTACGTGCGGGAGCTGCTTAATCAGGCACCTCAGGAAGCCATTATCTTCGAGCAGGAGTACTTCCCGGGTGAAGAGCTGGCTTATGAGAGTCTTCCCTATACGGTTAGCAAATCGGAGGAGGAAGAAGGTGTCTTCATCGTCGAAGGACCGCGTATCGAGAAGATGCTGGGCTATACCAATCTGGATTCCGAAAAGGGCTTTTCCTTCTTCCAGAATTTCCTGAAGAATACAGGTATCTTAAAAGAGCTTGAAGAAGCCGGCATCCAGGAGGGCGATACCGTTCGAATGTACGGTTTAGCATTTGATTACTTCCGTTAGGCAATGAGCAGTGCATGGACGAAAGTCAGCAGGCTGACGTTGTGCTTGCACATAAGGCAGACTGTTGACTTTTGGCCACATAGGGCGAAGTCCGCGAGCGAGATGCAGCGAAGCGTAATCGAGCCTGCACTGCTGAGTAAATATAAAACAAAAGGAGAAACCATGACAAGTAAACAGCGTGCTTATTTAAAAGGCCTTGCGATGACCATGGATCCGATTTTCCAGGTGGGTAAATCCTCTGTTACACCGGAATTTACCCAGGCTGTAGACGAAGCGCTGACGGCCAGAGAGCTGATTAAACTCAGTGTTCTGCAGAACTGCGCGGATGATCCTCGGGAGATCGCAGAAGTCATTGCCGACCGTACCCGTTCGCAGGTGGTGCAGGTCATCGGCAAGAAGATTGTGCTGTATCGTGAGAACACAGACGAAAAATATAAGAAAAAGAAAATTCTTCTTCCGCTGTAAATGATTTACAGAAAAATATGGCAGGGAAAGGCGGTCATTTCATGGGGCGTAAGCGAAAAAAGGTCGGCATTCTGGGTGGAACCTTCGATCCGATTCATACCGGACATCTGATTCTGGCTGAGGCAGCCTACGAATCCTTTTCCCTTAACTATGTGCTGATTATGCCCAACGGCAATCCGCCCCACAAGGCCGGCCAGGTAAATGCCAGTATGGCGGATCGTACTCATATGGCCGAGCTGGCTGTGGCTGACAACCCGCATCTTCGGGTATCGGATTTTGAGAAGACGCCTCAGGATTATCATTATACCTATGAGACCCTGGAATTTCTGAAGCAGGAGCATCCGGATACGGATTATTATTTCATACTGGGAGGGGATTCTCTGGTGCATTTTCACACCTGGATGGAGCCCCAGCGCATCTGTAATGCCTGCAGCATTCTGGCAGCAACCCGGGATCACATGGAAAGTCAGGCTCTGACCGGATGCATACAGGAGCTTTCCAGGATGTTCGGCGCCCGTGTCTATCCTATGGAGACGCCCAACATCGACATTTCCTCGAACATGATTCGGGAGCGTCTGCAAAACGGCCGTTCCATTCGGTATTACGTACCTGCAGCGGTAGAAGAATATATTTACAAACAGGGATTATACCGTACGGTTTAAGGAGTGCCAGATATGATGAAGAATTATGATATGAAATCCTATCAGAAAAAGCTGAAGCGGGAGATGGACGATGGACGTTACCAGCATACCCTGGGCGTCATGTATACCTCCGCTGCGCTGGCCATGCGCTATGAGTACGATATACAGAAGGCACAGCTAGCGGGACTTTTTCACGACTGTGCGAAATGTATTCCCAACGGGAAGAAATTAAAGCTTTGCGAGAAATATAAGATTCCGACGACTGAGGTGGAGCGGCGCAATCCCTTTTTGCTGCATGCGAAGCTGGGAGCCTTCCTGGCCATGCATGAATACGGCATCGATGACAAGGAGATTGTGGAAGCCATCTCCAATCATACAACCGGCAAACCGAATATGTCATTGCTTGACAAGATCGTCTATGTAGCGGACTACATCGAGCCCCGCCGCAATAAAGCAACGAATCTGGCCGAGATACGAAAGCTCGCATTTCTGGATCTGGATGAGGCTCTGTACAAGATTCTGTCTGATAC
>CAVKIR010000193.1:0-3819 GCA_963656395.1 Prevotella sp. CAG:279 | reverse complement strand
GAATTGAAGTAGAATTGTGGGAGTGCGAAGCACGGAACAATTCGTGTAACCAAATTCGAAGTAACATCACAGGCAATACGATTAGAACCCATATTGCAGGAGACGCCGCAGAGTCTGAACAGACTTGGCGGCGTCTCTTTTACGATCTTCGCTCTGTTCTTGTAAAGTACTGTCCGAATGTGTTATAATAGGAACATTAGAAACAACACAAAACATAGAGGAAAATGAGATGAAAAGAAAGGTTCATTTAAAAGGCCGCCTGAAACGCTACGTGCAGTGGCCGATTCTGATGAGCATTCTGCTTCTGGTGATGAATCTCTGTATGTATCCCATATCGGTGCAGGCCGGTGTGGTCATGAGCTTATTTGTGCTGCTGTATATTGCGGTTGTTACGGTTCTGTATGTACAGAATCGCGCAAAGATCTACGGAGAGCTGGTATCCTTTGCGACACAGTACGGACAGATACAGAGAAAGCTCCTAAAGGAGCTGGCGATTCCCTACGCGCTTCTGGATGAGGACGGGAAGGTGCTTTGGGCCAACAGCGCCTTCTTCGATGCCAGCGGTAAGAGCAAGAAGAACCTGCGGAAATCCATCACCTATTTCTTCTCGGAGTTCACGACGGATTTGCTCCCGGAGGATGATTTCGAGGACACCCGGACGGTGCGCTTTTCGGCAGAGGAGCGGGATTACCGGGCGGATGTGCGCAGAGTCTACCTGGATCACATGATGGAAGAGAATGCCTTCCTGGATGTGGAGGAGGATGACAGCTTCCTGATCGCCGTCTATCTCTTTGATGAGACGGAGATGAACAGATACATCCGCCGGATCAAGGAGCAGCGGCTGGTGGCCGGCCTGATTTATCTGGACAATTATGAAGAGGCGCTGGATACGGTGGAGGAGGTTCGCCGTTCCCTTCTGGTGGCACTGGTTGACCGAAAGATCAACAAGTACATCGCGTCCTTTGGCGGTATCGTGAAGAATATCGAGAAGGATAAGTATTTCGTGGCGATCCAGGAGAAGGATCTGCCTGTGATGCGGGAGAACAAATTCGAGATCCTGCAGGATGTGAAGACCGTCAACATCGGCAATGAGATGGCCGTGACTTTAAGTATGGGTTTCGGCTGTGCCGGCAAGAACTTTGCGGAAAATTATGAGTTCGCACGGATCGCCATCGATCTGGCTCTGGCCCGCGGCGGCGATCAGGTCGTCATCCGGGAGGGTGAGAAGATCTCGTATTTCGGCGGCAAGACCCAGCAGGTAGAGAAGACGACCCGTGTCAAAGCCCGCGTGAAGGCTCACGCGCTGCGAGAGTTTATCGAGAGCCGTGAGAAGGTCATGGTCATGGGACATCGGCAGACGGACGCGGATTCCTTCGGCGCAGCCATCGGTATCTACCGGGCGGCGAAGGTGCTGGGAAAGCGGGCCTATGTGGTACTGAATGAGGTGACCACCTCCGTGCGCCCCATGAAGGCGTGCTTCGAGGAGAATCCGGTCTATGAGCCGGATATGTTCTTAAGCAGCGAACAGGCCATCGAAATGATTGACCGGAATACGGTGCTGGTGGTGGTCGACACGAACCGGCCCAGCTATACGGAGTGCCCGGATCTTCTGTCCCGGACGCCTACCATTGTGGTACTGGATCATCACCGTCAGACCAACGAGCAGATCGAAAATGCGGTGCTCTCCTATATCGAGCCCTATGCGTCCTCGGCCTGCGAGATGGTAGCGGAGATTCTGCAGTATTTCGACGAAGGACTGAAGATCAAGGCGGTGGAGGCGGACTGCCTCTACGGCGGTATCATCATCGATACGAATAATTTCACCAGCAAGACGGGCGTGCGTACCTTCGAGGCCGCTGCGTTCCTGCGCCGGTGCGGAGCAGATGTGACCCGTGTCCGCAAGATGTTCCGCAATGACATGGATGCATACAAGGCGAGAGCCGAGGCAGTGCGTCACGCGGAGCTGTATCATGGCTTCGCCATCGCCATCTGCCCGAATGAGAATCTGGAGAGCCCCACCATCGTGGGAGCTCAGGCGGCCAACGAGCTGCTGGATATCAACGGGGTCAAGGCTTCCGTCGTACTGACGGATTATCAGCATAAGACCTATGTCAGCGCCCGCTCCATCGACGAGGTCAATGTGCAGCTCCTGGCGGAGCGCATGGGCGGCGGCGGACACCTGAACATGGCCGGAGCACAGCTGGACTGCGGCGTGGAAGAGGCACTGGAAATCGTGAAGCATACCATCGACAAGCTATATGAGGAAGGAGAATTTTGACATGAAGGTCATTTTGATTGAAGATGTAAAGTCCCTGGGAAAGAAGGGACAGTTAGTAGATGTAAACGACGGCTACGCCCGGAACTTCATCCTGGCGAAAAAGCTGGGTCTGGAGGCGACTCCGAAGAACCTGAACGACCTGAAGCTTAAGAAAGCCAACGAGGAAAAGGTAGCCAAGGAGATTTACGAGGAGGCTAAGGCCTTTGGCGAGCGCCTGAAGGAGATGGAGGTCAACGTATCCATCAAGACCGGCGAGGGCGGCAAGATCTTCGGTTCCGTATCCTCCAAGGAAATCGCCGAGGCGGCAAAGGAGCAGCTTGGCATCGAGCTGGATAAGAAGAAAATGGTGCTGCCAAGCCCCATCAAGGTGCTGGGAACCACCATTGTTCCGATCAAGCTGCACCCGAAGGTAACCTCTGAACTGAAAGTCAACGTAAGAGAAGCATAAGATGGAAGAAGCAATCATCAAACGCGTGATGCCCCACAGCATAGAGGCGGAGCAGTCGGTCATCGGCTCCATGCTGATGGATCGCGAGGCTGTGCTGGTGGCCTCGGAGATGCTGACCGGCGAGGATTTCTACCAGCGTCAGTACGGCGTGGTCTTCGATGCCTGCGTGGATCTGTTCAACCGGGACGAGCCGGTGGATCTGATCACCCTGCAGAATGAGCTGCGGGCGCGGGATGTGCCGGAGGAAGTCAGCAGCATGGAATTCGTCCGGGAGATCCTGGAGCGGGTCCCTACCTCCGCGAATGTAAAATATTATGCGAATATCGTGGCGGAGAAATCCACCCTGCGGAAGCTGATCCGTCTGAACGACGAGATCAACAACCTGTGTTATGCCGGAAACGAGCCCCTGGAAAATGTGCTCGATCAGACTGAGAAGAAGGTCTTCGATCTGGTGCAGCGCCGGAATGCGGGCGATTTCGTGCCCATCAAGCAGGTCGTGCTGAATGCCATCGAGAAGATCGAGGCGGCTTCCCGCACCAAGGGAAATGTCACGGGCATCGCCACCGGATTTAAGGATCTGGATTACCAGACCTCCGGCTTCCAGCCCTCGGATCTGATCCTGATCGCGGCCCGTCCTTCCATGGGAAAGACAGCATTCGTGTTGAATATCGCCCAGTATATGGCTTTTCGAAGCGGTGAGACGGTCGCTATCTTCAGCCTGGAGATGTCGAAAGAACAGCTGGTGAACCGTCTTCTGTCCATGGAGTCCGGTATAGACGCGCAGAAGCTTAGAAACGGCAACCTGACGGATACCGACTGGGAGCGTCTGGTGGAGGGTGCCGAGGGCGTGGCCCGTTCGAACCTGATCATCGACGATACGCCGGGTATCACCCTGGCCGAGCTTCGCAGCAAGTGCCGCAAATACAAGCTGGAGAATAAGCTGGGCATCATCATGATTGACTACCTGCAGCTCATGTCCGGTGCAGGACGTTCCAACGATTCGAGACAGCAGGAGATCTCGGATATCTCCCGAGGCCTCAAGAGTCTGGCTCGTGAGCTGAACGTGCCCGTGGTAGCGCTGTCTCAGCTGAGC
>CAVKIR010000192.1:0-3934 GCA_963656395.1 Prevotella sp. CAG:279 | reverse complement strand
CTGTCGCATAGGCACAGCCCTCGACACCCATACCACCGTAAATGATAAAGGTGATATCCAGCACGACATTGATCGCGGCGGAAATCATCAGAAAATACAGCGGGGATCTGGAATCCCCCAGAGCCCGCAGGAAGGCAGCCAGCGCATTGTAAGCAGCTGTCACGATAAGACCCGCATAAATAATTCCCATATAAGACGTCACATCCGGCAAAATCTCGTCGGAATAATTCATCAGCCGCAGAATCGGCACATTCGCAAGTCCCAGTCCCACCGTCATCACGGCTGCAAAGCCCAAAGACAGATATACGGACATCGCCACATAGTGGCGCATCTTGTCGTACTCCTTCGCCCCGAACCACTGGGCTACCAGAATCGCAAAGCCGCTGGCCAGACCATTCAGCCAGCCTGTCACGAAGAACATCAGGGAGCCCACACTGCCGATGGCGGCCAGGGCGCGCACGCCCAGAAACTGACCGGCGATAATGGAATCGGCCACGTTATAAAACTGCTGGAATACATTGCCCAGAAATACCGGTATCATAAAATGTAAAATCAGCTTTATGGGACTGCCCACTGTCATATCATGCATTTTTCCTGCTGTTGTCTCACTCATTTATTTACTCCCATTTTTTTGAGCTGTCCGATATCGGACAGCCCAAAGCTATTGATTCAAGATTTTCTTCAAGTCCTCTACCGTCTCCGCGATTTTCGCAGCGCCGGCCTTTGAAAGCTCTTCCCGGCTGCCGTAGCCGTACAGCACACCGATGCAGGGAAGGCCGTTCTCTCTCGCTCCCCGAACATCATTTTCCCGGTCTCCCACCATCACAGCACCGGACAGGTCGTAACCTCCCTCCGCGATGGCATAGCGCAGCACCTCTGCCTTCTCCGATCTGCTTTCATCCATGCTGGCTCCGGCAATGCGTTCCAGATACTTCGCTAATCCGAAGCGTTCCAGAATCTGTACTGCGAATTCCTCCGGCTTCGAGGTAGCCACCACCAGCTTTCGACCGGCACTTTTCAGTTCACAAAGTAACGGTTCGATACCGGGATATACGGAGTTCTCAAACATTCCCTTCTCCACATAGTACTCCCGGTAATAGCGAATACCGTCTTTGCATTGTTCCGGTGTAAATCCATAGTATTTCGCAAAGGATTCCGTCAGAGGCGGCCCCACGAACCGATTCAGGGTGCTCGGATCCTTCACCTCGATATTCCATTTCTTCAGGGCATAAGCCACCGATCGGGTAATACCGGGGGCAGAATCCGTCAGGGTTCCGTCCAAATCAAAGAATATGGTCTGATACATTCCAGCTGCTCCTCTTCTTATTCTGTGTCTGTGGTAGTCTCCTCGCTGTTTTCCTCTGTCTCACTCGGAATCGCTGCGCTGCCGTCTGTGGCCGGCTGCACGACGGAGCCGAGCACATTGCCCGGATGAAGCGGACAGGTCTGGGCGGTCAGCGGGGAACCGGATACGCTGTTATCCTCCGGAACCAGGGTGATGACACGGAACTCGTGGCTCGGGCATGCATCCGTCGCCAGGGCACCGCTCTCCGTGCAGGCCTCACCGGTCACATGGACATCACAGTATTCTGTGGGCACCGTACCCTCGGCAAAATATTCGGTCTTCAGGGTTCCGTCACAGATACCCGGAATCGGCAGCTTGCCGGAGATGGCGCAGACGGTCGCACTGGTCACCGAAGAGGGCTTCGGGAATCCGATATCGGACTGTCCCTCGCTTAATCTGGACATGACAGCCTTCCAGATCTTCTTATGGTAGCTGGTCTCTCCCTTCTTGCTGGAGAGCTCATGGTTGTTATCATAACCGGCCCAGATGCCCGCCGTATAATAGGGCGTGTAACCCACGAACCATACGTCACGGTTATCCGATGTCGTACCGGTCTTACCGGCGATGCTCATGCCGCTGAACTTCACGGCTGTACCGGTACCCTTGGTGACTACGTCCTGCATGGCGCTGGTCAGAAGCCATGCTGTGCTGTCCTTGAGTACGGTGCGGCTGTAAGCCTCTGTATTGTCAATCAGGACATTGCCGTCGTGATCCAGAATCCGGGTGTAGAAGACCGGCTTTTCATAGACACCGCCGTTGGCGATCGTCGCGTAGGCTGCCGTCAGCTCCACATTCTTGACACCATTGGTGATACCGCCCAGAACCATGGCCTGGGTATAGTCATTTTTTCCGTTCTTCTGCTCCTCCTGCATGGTGGTGATGCCCATGTTTTTCAGGTAATTGATACCCAGAGCCGGCGTGATATCGGTAATGGTCTTTACCGCTACGATATTCATAGACTGCTCGATACCTTTTCGAAGAGAGGTCCATCCCTGATAATTCTCACCGTTCCAGTTCCGAACCGGACGTCCTTTTCCGCCGTCATAGTTATACGGTGCGTCATACTGGGTGGTCGCCAGAGTCATGCCGGCGGAGTCGAGCGCCGCCGCATAGGCCGCTACCACCTTGAAGGTAGAACCGGGCTGCCGGGTCGTGTCTACGGCGCGATTCAGGGAAAGGCTCTCCGTCTTCTCGCCGCGTCCGCCTACGATGCCCTTTACATAGCCTGTGGACTGATCCATCACGACCATGGAAATCTGCGGCTGCACCGTCATGCTGACGGTCTCATAGGTCTTATCGTCCTCCTCGGATACCGCCGCTTTGTAGGCATCGATGTGTGCCTGGGCGTCCTCCTTGCTGTCGAACAGCAGTTCGAAGCTTGAGGATTCATTTTCCTTGAAATACTGCTCCATCATTTCCTTGCTGTAATTGGTCTGTGTGCCGTCTGATTTCACGACGGTCAGTGCATATTCCAGACCAATCTTGGATCCGGACGGATAGTTTTCCTCGTTGGAGGTCTCCTCGTCCATAATCTGCTGGACGGTCGGATCCTGTGCTGTCTCGATGGTCAGGCCGCCGTTGTATACCAGATTGTAAGCCTGCTGCGAGGTATAGCCCTTGACCTCCTGCAGGTCTGCGATCACCTGGGCAATGGTGGCATCCACATAATAGGAATAGACACTTGCCGTGGTCTTCGTCTCGTTGGTGGTCTGAATGCGGCTGTAGACATCGTCTGCCATAGCCTCTTCATACTCTTCTTCGGTGATGTCACCGCATTTCTTCATATCCTCCAGCACGATCTCGCGCCGCTTGGCATTCTCCTCCGGGTCGGTTACTGGATTATACTTGGTGGGGCTCTTGGTGATACCGGCGATGACTGCTGCCTCGGAAACTGTCAGATCGCCGACATCCTTATTAAAATATCGGTTCGCTGCTGCCTGGATACCCAGGGTATTCTGACCCAGGTTGATGGTATTCAGGTATGCTTCCAGGATCTCGTCCTTGGTCATGATCTTCTCCAGCTCCAGAGCCAGATACTGCTCCTGCAGCTTACGCTCGATCTTCTCCACCAGCGTATCCTCGCTCATGAAATCGAAGACGCTGTTCTTCAGAAGCTGCTGGGTGATGGTGCTGGCGCCCTCGGTCTTCTTGAAGCCGCTGGCGATACCCTTGACGCCTGCCCGGACGATACCCTTTATATCGATTCCGTTATGCTCGTAAAAGCGCTCGTCCTCCACGTCTACGAAGGCCTTCTGCACATGCTCCGGAATCTTGTCGATGTCTACCCAGACACGGTTGGATCCCGCTGTGATAAGCTCCGCCATCTTATTGCCTTCCGCATCTACCATCACAGACTTGTAGCCTCTGGGGATGACGCTGGTGCTGTCGATATCCGGCGCATTGTCGATGACTCCCTTTATGATTCCGACTCCCGCACACAAGCCGATGACGCCTGCTGCCAGAATGCAGATCAGAAATGCCTTTATAAATATAACACTGGCTTTTTTCCCAGCTTTTGCCGTCTTGGAGTGCATGGACTTCTGCTTTTTCGAAGTGCTGCGTTTTCCGTAATTCATGTTTTATCCTCCT
>CAVKIR010000191.1:0-3937 GCA_963656395.1 Prevotella sp. CAG:279 | reverse complement strand
AGCATCGTAGTACGGGTTACATGCCTCTCTTGCCTGGAAGAAGATATCCGGGTTCTGCGCAGAACCTCTCTGGCAGGGATGATTCGGGTTCAGAGCATTCTTTCTGAACGCGTCGATGGCATCCATGTCAACCATGTCTTTCAGATCTTCGTAATCCCAGGTCTCAATCTTCTGGATCTCGTGAGATGTACGGAAGCCGTCGAAGAAGTTGATGAACGGGATCTTACCCTTGATGGCGGAGCAGTGTGCAACCGGAGTCAGGTCCATAACCTCCTGTACGCTGGACTCGCAGAGCATCGCAACACCGGTCTGACGACAGGCATATACGTCGGAATGGTCGCCGAAGATGGAGAGTGCGTGGCTTGCAAGTGCACGAGCAGATACGTTGAATACGCCCGGAAGCTGCTCACCTGCTACCTTATAAAGGTTCGGGATCATCAGAAGAAGTCCCTGAGATGCGGTAAAGGTAGTGGTCAGAGCACCTGCTGCCAGAGATCCGTGTACAGCACCTGCTGCACCAGCCTCAGACTGCATCTCGGTAACCTGAACGGTCTGTCCGAAGATGTTGGTTCTTCCCTGGGTAGCCCACTCGTCCGTAGCTTCTGCCATAACAGATGACGGTGTAATCGGATAGATAGCTGCAACATCAGAATACGCATAAGATACATGCGCTGCTGCATGGTTTCCATCCATGGTTTTCATTTTTCTAGCCATGATATTTCCTCCTTATTTTATCAGCCCTGGCAAGGCATTTTTATATCTTCATACATAGCTGATTGTAACATATTGACTACCAATTGTCCATTTGATTGTTGTATTTTTTAGTGTACATTTACCGCTTTTCGTCCTTTTTTCTTGTACAATCTCACGAGAATTTCCCGCTATTCCGTATTGGAATCGTTATCCATCCTCTTTTTCTATGTTCTCCTATTCTGCCCGTTTTTATTTTCCAATATTTTACTTGATCTGTAGGAATTTGTGTGGTAATTTTTAAAGGCAAGGAGGGATTTTATACATGACAGACGATTATGATGCACTGCTGTATCAGAAAGCACATTCCTACGGGATCGCAGCCGGGAAAGCAGAATGTATCCTGGAGACACTGGCCGACTACGGGGATGTGCCC
The DNA here is from genome assembly GCA_963656395.1 of Prevotella sp. CAG:279. Taxonomy (GTDB): domain Bacteria; phylum Bacillota; class Clostridia; order Lachnospirales; family Lachnospiraceae; genus Laedolimicola. The sequence continues at coordinate 2,811 of CAVKIR010000191.1, read as the reverse complement.
ATCGGTATCCGGGAACAGATTCTGAACCAGCGAAGCTGCTCCCAGCTGAGCCGATGGTTCTCCCTGGCCAGACAGGTGCACAGCATTGATGATTTTACGAATCGAATGTAAATGCCGCGTAATGATTCAGTTCGATTCGGATCGCAAAGACAGCGTGTTATCTATTTTGACAACACGCTGTCTTTCTTTTACCGGATTATTCGTCCAGTGCTTCCTTCATTTTATCGAAAAAGCCCTTCTTTCCCTTGCCCGGCTTCTCCGTACTTCTGCCGTTTACGATATCATCGTAGTTACGCAGAGCCTCCTTTGCATCCTTGCTCAAATCTGTCGGCACCTGAACCACCAGAGTCACATAGTGATCGCCGCGGGTATTCTTGTTCCGCAGGGACGGTACGCCTTTTCCTTTCAGGCGAACCCGGGTATCTGTCTGGGTTCCGGCCTTCACGTCATATTCTACTTCCCCATCCACGGTCTTGATGCGGACGGTACCGCCGAGAACCGCTGTCGCGAAGCTGATGGGCGCTGTGGAGTAGATGTTCATATCCTGCCGCTGGAAAATCGGGTGGCGGGCCACGATAACCTCTACCAGCAGATCACCTCTCGGGCCGCCGTTGACACCCGGCTCGCCCTTGCCGCGGATGCGGATGCTCTGGCCATTGTCGATACCGGCCGGTACCGTGACGGAGATCTTTTTCTTATTGGCGATATAGCCGGTGCCGTAGCAGTCCGGACACTTTTCCTTGATGATTTTACCGGTGCCGTTACAGTCCGGACAGGGACGTACATTCTGCACCATGCCGAACATAGACTGCTGCGTATAGACGACCTGACCCTTGCCGCCGCATTTCGGACAGGTTACCGGGGAGGTTCCCGCCTTTGCACCTGTTCCATGGCAGCTTGTGCACTCATCCTTTAAGGTAAGCTCGATCTCCTTCTCACAGCCAAAGACTGCTTCCTCGAAGGTGATGCGCACCTGGGTGCGAAGGTTCGCACCCTGCATGGGACCGTTATTGGCACGTCTGCTGCGACCGCCGCCGAAGAGATCACCAAAGATGTCTCCGAAGATATCTCCCATGTCCGCGCCGTTGAAATCAAAGCCGCCGTAGCCGCCCGCACCGCCTGCGCCTCCGTCAAAGGCCGCATGACCAAACTGGTCATACTGACGCCTCTTGTCCGGATCGCTTAAGACTGCGTAGGCTTCGGAAGCCTCCTTGAATTTCACTTCCGCTTCCTTGTCTCCGGGGTTCATATCCGGGTGGTATTTCTTTGCCAGCTGACGATACGCCTTCTTTATTGTCGCATCATCTGCATTCTTATCTACCCCCAGAACCTCGTAGTAATCTCTCTTCTGCTCTGCCATTTCCTTTATCTTCCTTTATAGCTTCCTTTTTTAGACCTCTCTGTAGTCGCCGTCTACCACATCATCCGAAGCGGTGCTTCCGGCTCCCGCGCCTGCTCCCATATCCGGTCCGGCCTGACCTGCTGCTCCCTGTGCGGTCTGTGCCTGTGCATACAGCTTCTCATACACCTTCTGCGCTGCATTCATCAGCTTCTCCTTGCCGCTCTTGAGCTCGTCCACATCTGCATCGGAGAGATCGGTCTGATCCTTGGTTCTCTCCAGAACAGCCTTCAGGGATGTAAGCTCAGCCTCTACCGCGGACTTGTCAGCCGCATCCACCTTATCGCCGACCTCTTCCAGTGCCTTCTCGGTCTGGAATACCATGGCATCTGCATCGTTTCTCGCGTCGATGGCCTCTTTGCGCTTCTTATCCTGTGCCTCGAACTCAGCCGCTTCCTTCACGGCCTTGTCGATATCACTGTCGGACATGTTGGAGCCTGCGGTAATAGTAATATGCTGCTCCTTGCCTGTGCCAAGATCCTTTGCGGATACATTTACGATACCATTTGCATCGATATCGAAGGTAACCTCGATCTGCGGGATACCACGCTTTGCGGGCGGAATTCCGTCCAGACGGAACTGGCCGAGAGACTTGTTGTCCTTCGCAAACTGACGCTCGCCCTGTACGACATTGATATCTACTGCAGTCTGGTTATCTGCTGCGGTGGAGAAGATCTGGCTCTTCTTGGTCGGAATGGTGGTATTACGCTCAATCAGACGGGTTGCGATGCCGCCCATGGTCTCGATGGACAGAGACAGCGGAGTTACATCCAGAAGAAGGATGTCGCCTGCACCTGCATCGCCTGCCAGCTTGCCGCCCTGGATGGAAGCACCGATGGCTACGCACTCATCCGGGTTCAGTGTCTTGCTGGGCTCATGACCGGTCAGCTGCTTTACCTTATCCTGTACAGCCGGAACTCTGGTGGAACCGCCTACCAGCAGAACCTTGCCAAGCTCGGAGGCTGTGATGCCTGCATCCTTCAGGGCTGCCTGCACCGGTCCTGCGGTACGCTCTACCAGGTCGTGAGTCAGCTCGTCGAATTTTGCTCTGGTCAGATTCATATCGAAATGCTTCGGTCCATCTGCAGTCGCAGTAATGAACGGAAGGTTGATATTCGTGGTTGTTGCGCTGGAAAGCTCCTTCTTTGCCTTCTCAGCTGCCTCTTTCAGTCTCTGCATGGCCATCTTGTCGCCGGACAGATCCACACCCTCGGTGCGCTTGAACTCAGAGAGCATGTAGTCTACGATCTTCTTATCGAAGTCATCACCGCCCAGACGGTTGTCACCGGCAGTAGCCAGAACCTCGATAACGCCGTCACCGATCTCGATAATGGATACATCGAAGGTACCGCCGCCCAGGTCGTATACCATGATCTTCTGCTCTTTCTCATTGTCAAGGCCGTATGCCAGTG
>CAVKIR010000190.1:1441-3941 GCA_963656395.1 Prevotella sp. CAG:279 | reverse complement strand
TTATAGGGGAGGTCAAAAAATGAAAGCTGACGCGATTTTTTACGCATTAGAGGTGGCAGACGCGGGATCCTTCAGTCAGGCAGCCCGGAATCTCTACCTGTCCCAGCCGAACTTAAGCTATGCGGTTCGGCAGCTGGAGAAGGATCTGGGTGTACAGCTCTTTCAACGGGTGCCCGGCGGTGTCATTCCCACCGAGGACGGCCAGGTACTCATCGAACGTTTCCGTATCATTCGGCGGGAGTACGATCAGATAAGAAGCTTCTCCGAGCTGCCCCACCGAGATTTCGGACAGCAGCTACGGATCGGATCTTTACGTTCCAGCCGCGCGGCCCGAGCCTTTTCCCGCTTCGTGAAAAATCATACCGGAGATGGCTGCAGGTTTTCGTTTCTGAATTATGACACCGTCGATGACCTGGTGGAGGAGATGAATACCAATAAGCTGGATCTGGCTGTCATGGGCACCTTTTCCACCCATGTGAAGACCATGTACAGTAAGCTGAAAAACTCGGACATCGAGTATCATCTGATTGGCCGCAGCCCCATCTGCGTGGTGGTCGGGAAGAACCATCCCTTCTACGGGCGGACAGAGCCTGTAGAGCTGGCGGATCTCTATCCCTTTACCGCCGTTCAGTACGGCCCCACCTTCAGTGATCCCAGCCATTCCCTGCTCCATGAGACCGGCCTTTCCCTCCACGCCGCCGGGGAAATCAATGTAACAGGAGCCCAGATCTTCTTCGACCTCATCGCCGAGACCGATGTCATCGGCCTGGTCTCCGCCTGGCCCCAGGCCTTCCGCCGCTACCACGAAGAGCCCTCCACCTGGATCATCCCCATCCGCGACTGCGAACTCATGGGCGAATTCGGCTGGATCAAGCCTTGCCGTTCCATCTTGCCGGAGCTGGCGCAGGAGTATCTGGATATTCTGGTGGGATTGTACTAGAATCAACAGGTTTAAAGCTCCCATCCTCCGCGTTATAGAGGAATACCTTCCGGGATAGCCGCTCCTTCTCCCCACAGGTACTGTTCCGGTGCTTCAGGCTCCGTAGAATCCGGAGCGGAGACACACTTCCCACCGGATAGATACAAGCTTCATGGACGCTGGGAAATGCTACATAATAGCTTCCGCCGGACAGCCTTGCCAGCTGCTCCTTTACCCCCGGATAAAACAAGGCGATGGCTCCGTTCCGCTTCCGGGTGGTGGTGAGTACCAGCTCCGATTCCCGGCAAAGCCGCGGCGGATCCATGACACAGGTATTTTGCATAGCATCCTCCCAGACCTGCTTTCTGGACAGCTTCCAGGCATCCGCCGTCGGCCGCGGAACTCTTACACTTCCCAGTCCCTTTTCATTGTCATATACCGTCACATGCAGCACCAGGGCGATGTCTCCATAACGCTTGTATACATATTGCCGCAGTTCCTGCCTGCAGCTGTTAAAATACATGGGGCGAATCAGGAGCTTCTCCTTTATCTGCTCGTACTGTTTCATCTGCTCCAGCATGCTATATCCTCCATTTCTTACACATACTAGCATAGCAGTTTATTGCGAAGCTGTAAATTATTTCCATTCTCCTTTTTTCGCCAAAAGTTCGGGTGTTTTGACACCCGAACAAAAATTACTTTTTTTACGCCAGATGCAGCATATCGATCAGCACTACTGCCACCAGTCCGTAATACACCACGATGGCTACCAGGTCGTTGATGGTCGTGATCAGCGGGCCGGACGCTACGGCCGGGTCTACGCCTACCTTCTTAAAGAAGATCGGGGTCAGGGTTCCCACCAGGCTGGACACCACCATGGCTCCCACCAGGGAAAGGCCTACGCAGGCGGAAATCATCAGAGAATAGCCCAGAGTAAAACCCTTAAACACATGGATGTACGCCCCCAGGAATACCAGGGCCATAACCGCCAGAATGGCACCGTTGAAGAAGCCGATCTTCATCTCCTTGAACATGAGCTTCACCTTCTGTCCGGTGGTCAGGTTCTCGTCCATCAGTACACGGATGGTGACCGCCAGGGACTGGGTGCCCACATTTCCGGCCATATCGAGAATCAGGGACTGAAAGCACATGACGATGGGAAGCACGGCCACGACGGATTCGAAGGCGCCTACCACGGCCGACACCACCATGCCCAGGAAGAGCAGAATCACCAGCCAGGGCAGCCGCTTGCGGATACTCTCTTTTGTCGTCTCGTTCAGATCCTCCTCGGCGGTCAGACCGGCCAGCTTTGCATAATCGTCGCCCATCTCATCGTCCACGACCTCGACGATGTCCTGTGCCGTGATGATACCGCCGATGCTGCGGTTCTCCAGAAGAACCGGAATCGAATCCTCGGCATAGTCCTTGATTTTCTCGATGCATTCACTGATCTTCTCATGGTCCATGACGTAGGGATAGGAACGGCTGATCAGATCCTCCAGCTCCGTATGCTCGCGCGCGATAATCAGCTCCTGCAGCTCGATGGCTCCGTAATACTGTTCCTGCCGGTCTACCACATAG
>CAVKIR010000190.1:0-1431 GCA_963656395.1 Prevotella sp. CAG:279 | reverse complement strand
TCTCATCCTCATCGTAGGAAAGCAGGAGCTTTACGTCCTCACCGGCCTCCTTGTCCAGCATTCCCAGAATTTTACTTTTGCTGTTCTCATCCATTTCCTCCAGGATATCCACTGCATCGTCGGAATCCATCTCGGAAATGACCTTAGCCTGCTGCTTTAAGGACAGCTCCTGCAGATATACATCGCCGTCATCCAGATAGGCGAAGATCTCCGCTACCCGCTCTGCGCCCAGCGCCGCATACAGGCGTCTTCTCTCCTCCGGTGTCAGAAGCTCCAGTGCCTCTGCGATATCGTTATCATGATAATCCGAGAGTCTGTCATTTAACTCTTCCCCGGACAGATTTCCCCGGATAATCGCAATCAGTTCCTCTACATACTTTGTCATGTCGCACCTCCATTTAGGCAATAAAAATACACCGCTTCAGATATCCCAAAGCAGACCCAACGAGTTACACGCTGTGAAGTCCGGACCTTTCTGAATACGGTGTGAATCGAATGCCGATATGAGGCAGCCATGGCATGCAAAAGCCTACAGCTATGGATAAATTCCCAGGGGAATCTTCACGCACAGTTGCACGCCTTTGTCTGCTTTCTTCGCACCGTACTTTCTACTTCGTCCCGTACTATCGCAACTGTCCATGAAGTTCACCTCCTGTTTCACTGCTTTTCACTAATTCCTTTGCGATTATAACACTAAAAAAAAGGGGCGGCAACCCCTTTTTTTACGTCGTCTGATAACGAGCCCGCACCTGCCTGCGCACGATAAAGAAGCAGATCACCTGCATGGCGATGGTGATCAGCCAGGACCCCGGATAGGAGATAAAGAGCACAAACAGAGAACGGTGCTGCGGAAAAATGCCGTAGATCCACACGATTCTGGTTCCGACCGTTCCGATAATCGACAGAATCATCGGAACGCCCGACCGTCCCATACCGCGCATGGCACCCGGAAACAGATCCATGATGCCGCAGAGGAAATACGGAATCGTGGTAATGGAAATAATTTCCATTCCCGCCTTGATGACATCCGAATCCTTCGTATAAATCTTCAGAATCTCCGGGCCAAATACATAGAAGCAGGTTCCCAGGGTTCCTGCAATCACTACCGAGATGATAGCACAGTCAATCAGCACCCGATCCATCCGCTTAAACTTCCCGACACCGTAATTCTGGCTGGTGAAGCTCATGCAGGCCTGGGTGACCGAATTCACCGACGCATAGAGGAAGCCCAGCAGATTATTCGCTGCCGTATAGCCCGCCATCGAAGTGGATCCGAAGGAGTTCACCGAGGACTGAAGCATGGCATTGGAGAAATTGATGACCACGCTCTGGATGCCCGCCGGAATTCCTACCTGAAAGATCTGTCTCAGATAGGTACCGTTGATCCCAAGCTTCGAGAATCGAAACTGATAGCTGCCCTCTGAACAGTAC
>CAVKIR010000189.1:0-3944 GCA_963656395.1 Prevotella sp. CAG:279 | reverse complement strand
CTCTTCGTGGAGACCGAAGTCGATAAGCGAAACCGCCTCTACAAGGCCGTCCAGAAGCAAGGCCGGGTTACCGAATTTCAGACTCAGGATGAGCGTACCCTGAAAAAATGGATCCTCAGTATCCTGAAAAAAGAGGACCGCAGCATCACTGAGTCTACCCTGCAGCTCTTTCTGGAATGTACCGGGACGGATATGGAGAATATCTCCATGGAGCTTCAGAAGCTGCTTTCCTACACGGAAGGCCGGGATGTGATCACCTCCCGGGATGTAAAGGAGATCTGCACCGTGCAAATCACCGGCCAGATCTTTGAGATGATTCGAGCGCTGGCAGAAAAGAATCAGAAAAAAGCCCTGAACCTCTACTACGATCTCCTCTCCCTGAAGGAGCCGCCCATGCGTATTCTCTTTCTCATCGCCCGCCAGTTCAACCAGCTTCTGCAGGTCAAGAGTCTCTCTGCCAGGGGTTATGATAAGGCAGCCATTGCTTCCCGTGCAAAGCTTGCCCCCTTTGTGGCCGGAAGATGCATGACCCAGGCGAAAAGCTTTACGACTGAGCAATTAAAAATGGCGGTGCAGGACTGTGTGCAGGCAGAGGAGGATGTGAAGACCGGCAGGATCGCAGATACGCTGGCTGTCGAATTATTGATCCTGAAATACAGTCGCTAGCCCGCTTACGATCCTACTGTGTTCTTGAACGCATGGATCTGAAAATTTTTTCCATCACTCTCCACCCGGATAGCGCCGCATTCCGTCGTCTGCAGGATCTGACTTCCTGCCGCCTCCAGACGCTCCAGGGCTTCCTTGTGCGGATGCCCGTAGGAATTATCTTTTCCGCAGGAAATCAGGGTCATCCGAGGTCGAACCTTCGAAAGCCAGGCCTCACTGTCGGAGGTCTTTGAGCCATGATGTCCGGCCTTCAGAATCGAAAATCCGCCTGCAGGCCATCGCAGGTGTCCATCTTTCTTCTCTCTTTCCAATATCTCCTGCTCTCCTCCTTCTTCCAGATCTCCCGTCAAAAGAGCCGAAAACTCCCCATAACGAAGGGCCAGCACCACCGAGGCCTCATTGACATCCGCATAATCCGTCCCGCTGTCCGGATGCAGACAGATAAATTCTGCACTTTCGTCCTTCAGAACTGCTCCGCATTCGATGCTTCGCACAGGAATCCCATTTTCCCTGGCCATCTCCATCAGCTTCTGCCCCTTTTCTTCCTCCATCGAGCGCTCCGACATCAACAATGTACCGATACGTGGTCCTCCCGGTTCTCCGGCCGCTTCCAGAAGCTCCTGAATCCCTGATACATGATCCGCATCCGTGTGAGTCACCACGATATAGTCCAGGCTTCCTGTGCCTTCAGCCTTCAGGAAGGGCAGGATTCGATACGTGCCGACCTTTGTCACACTGGTGCTGCCGCCGTCAATCAGAACCGTCGTTCCGGCTGCAGTCCGTATGTAGATCCCGTCTCCCTGTCCTACATCCAGCATCACGAGACAAAGCCCCGCATGCAGGCGAATTGTCAAAACAAGCACCAGAGCGGTCAGGAAGACTCCGCTTCCGCCACAACGTATACCTCGCCGCGGTTCCCCTTTTTCTGCCTCCTCATCCCGAAGCTCCGGATCCGCGATTTTAGATAGCTTCTGTTTTTTTCGTTCCTTTACTCCATAGCGCCAGAGCAAAAATGCAGCCATCCCTACATAGTATACCAGCATCTGTCCGAGCTTCGGCCTGCCGCAGGTAAATACCGCTCCCGGAAGCTTCAGGGAAAAGCTTCCCAGCCACTCATAAAGCTCCAGAATCGACGTACAGAGAAATACAGGCAGCTGTGCTACTCCCACAGAAAGGAAGCTAATTGCCAGTGCCAGAATCCCTGTACACATCACCACGCTCATCAATGGGATCACGATTAGATTCAGCAGGATTCCGTAAAGCGGAATTTCATTGTAAAAATATTCCAGCACCGGCAGGGTCATCATCTGAATGGACAGACTAAGAAGCAGGGGTTCAATTCGTTTCGCGACTTTTTGATTTTTCGGCAGAAAGAGCATTTTCAAAGCCGGGAAAATCAGACCGATGCCAAAGACTGCCCCGAAGGACAGCAGAAAGGAAGCACTGCGCACATAGAGAGGCCGGCGCAGCAGCAGAACAATCGCTCCAAAGGCCAAAGCCGTCAGCATATCGTAGCTTTTGCCCAGCATCTCTCCCAGCATCAATAGCAGGAACATCACGACGGCCCGAGAGGTGGAGGTTCCCATACCGGTCAGGCCTCCGTAGAGCAGCACAACGAAAAGCGCTGCTATCCCGGAAAGGCGCAGCGAACCGCCGATTTTACGCAGGAAGCGATAGAGGCTCATGCCGAAGATGGAGACATGCAGGCCCGAGATCGCCAGCAGATGGGACATACCGCTTTTCTGATACAGGCTTTTGGTCTCCGCCTCCAGATCAGTCTTATTGCCCAGAAGCATGGCCTCCAGGACACCGCTTTTTTCCTCCGGGAAAATCTCGCGCGCACGGGCACTGAAGGCTCTCTGCAGGACGTACAGAAGCTGCGGCAGCGGGCGCACGTCGTCCGCGACGAGGCTCGCCTCCTTTGCGTAGCATAAAAGCTGAATTCCCTTTGTCTGATAATAGAGCCTTGCGTCAAACTGGCCGGGATTGGATGGGGCTTCCGGCTCTCGTATCTTATAATTGTTATCGATTCGTATGGTATTGCCGATAGAAAAGGATGTCTCGGCCTCGAAGGTTACCAGGATGATCCCGGTATCCGGATAATTCGTGTCGGTCAGCCAGATATTCCTGCCTCCCGGTTCGATCCTGCAGATGGTACCTGTCAGAAACGACGGCTGTTCTCCGGCCGCCGGCGGATCCTTCATCCAGAGATCCGCCGGCAGGCACAGGAGCAGAAGGGCAAGCACACAGGCTGCCAGACAGAGCGGTCTTTTCGTGATACTTGTTATAATCGTTACTCCTGTTGAATGATATCCAGATTCCGCTCATAGATGGTATCCAGTCTCATACTCTCCTTGTAGACCAGATTCGTCTCTCCGTTGACCAGAATCTGTACCTTGCTGATTCCCGACAGCTCCGTCAGAGAATCCACAAGGGAATAGATAGTGACAGCCTCTGTTACGTTATATCCCTGCTCCAGAAAGCCACTGTTCAGGTTTACATAACAGATTCCATCTTTTGTAGAAATACTCAAAATCTTTGTGCCGGAGGGCAGTGTCGGATAATCCGTATCCTTCGATACAGGGCCTCGAATCAGGCTCTCCACGACCAGCTTCTCTACGGAAATATTGCTGCTGCCGGTCACATTGACCTTCTCCTTGACCAGCTTGTCTCCGGTCTTATTCGCAAAATAAAGGGTCAGGGCCGTGACGGTCTCCTCATTGATGGCATCACCGGTATTCTCCACAAAGCTGTCCGCATTCATCTGCCCGATCGGATTCTTATCGGAATCCATCAGCGGGCTGTCTGCAATCAGAAAAGACACATATTCCACATCCGGAATCTGACAGAGGGTTCGCACCACTGCAGAGCGGCAGAGAATCTCGCGGATTCCGCTCATATCCTTATAGGCGGAATCAAAGTGCAGCGTCAGCTGCCCGCTCTCCAGTGCATAGTCTGTCACAAAGACAGTCTTCGTCAATGTCGCCTGCAAGGAAGCGTCCTCCGGCGCCTCTCCCAGCTGCTCCAGCAGCTCGCGGATCAAGGCGTCTGTGTCCTCAGCCTTCGGCCGGTAGCTCACAGTCTTCGTGGCAGTCTCATCCTTATTCAGATAATAGATCCTGTATGCATTCTCATCGTTCTTTGTCTCTTCTGTTTCCTTTTTTTTACAGCCTCCAAGAAAAGCCAGAAGAAGCATAAGTCCCAGAAGTACCCTCAGGCGGATCCCTTTTCTTTCTTTTTCTTTCATCTGCATGCTCCCGTATCAGGCAATATAATTC
>CAVKIR010000188.1:0-3952 GCA_963656395.1 Prevotella sp. CAG:279 | reverse complement strand
GTAATTGTTGGATACGATATAGGAAATATTTTCCATATAATTCATATAGGAATCGATATCGTTGTTCACCTGGCCGATGAGCTGTGTGGTATATTCCTTCGCATTTTTCAGGACGGTCTTCTCGGTATAGCGCAGGGAAAGCACCAGATAGGTCAGAAGCGAGAAGAGAATCAGGATGCTGAAGGCCACGATCAGGGAATTGCGGATACTGCGGAACCGCATCAGCAGGTTCTTTTTCATTTCTTGCGCTTCTCCTTCGCGTACTCTGTGGGCGTCTTACCGGTGGCTTTCTTGAAGGCCACGCTGAAGTAATGGGGATCGGCAAAGCCCACCTCCTCCGCCACCTCATAGGCCCGTTTGGAAGTATTTTCCAGTAGCTGTTTCGCCTTCTCCATCCGCTTCCGGGTCAGAGCCTCGATGAAGGTCTCGCCCGTATGCGCCTTGAACATGGTGCTGAAATAGCTTGTGCTCATGGCCAGATAGGTGCAGACGGAGTTCAGGGTCACGTCGGAGTTCATATAGTTGTGCTCGATATATTCCATGGCCTTCGTGGCCTGCTTTTTGCCGTAGCTGTCCCGCTGTTCGTTCAGGAATTTCGAGATGCTCTCACAGATGGTGATGATGTCGGTGGACATATCCCGGAGCCGCTCGTAGGTATAGAGCCGGTTCATCAGCTCCTTTTCTTCCTTGTAGATCTCCAGCTCCTGCTCCTCCTCGAGGTTCGCGCTGTTCACGACGCTCAGGAGAAGATTCTGCATGTAAATGATTGCACGGGTTCGGTTCGTCCGCCGCTCCCGAAGCTCCTGGGCGAAGCCCCGCACCTCGGTCTCGATCGCATCGGATTGGCCGCCCTTGACTGCTGTCAGCACCCGCTCTGCCCAGTGAGGCACGTCCACCGGAGCGCTCTTGCGCGCATCCAGCATGCCGGATACCAGAATCTGGGAGCCTCCCAGCAGCCATTTCAGATCCAGGGCTGCCCGCGCCTTCTCAAAGGACTGGTAGAGCTTCAGGAGATCCGTCACCTCCTCGCCGACACCGACCGTGGTGTCGATGCGAAGCAGCGTCTTCACGGTCTCCCGCACTTCCTTGAGGGAGGCCTCTATCCTTTCCTCCAGCTCCTTCTTCGTCTCACCGTAGAAAATGATCACGGTCCGGGCGTCCAGATTCTGGAATACCACACCCAGCCCCTTTTGCTCCACCAGCTCCTGGGTAATGTTGCAGATGGAAAATAATGCCAGCTCCTCCCGAACGCCTGCGTACCGGCTCAGGAAGGGCGACAGATCGTCTCCCTCCACGATGGCTGTATTATAGAAAGAACCCGGCAGAGAAATATCCAGATCCTTCATCTTCTCTTCCAGGTTCTCGCTTCGCTCATCCCCCCGCAGGAGACTGTTCAGCAAGCGGCCGCGAAGAAGAGGCCGATTGCTCTGATAGGCCCCTTTTAATTTCTTTAATGTCGTCTTCTTCGTGTGCGCATCCTCGAGCCGCTCTCTGGCCTTCAGAAGCACATCCATCAGCTCGGAGGGCGTAATCGGCTTCAGGATATATTCCATCACCTGATAGCGCACCGCCTGCTTCGCATACTCGAATTCGTCGTAGCCGCTGATAATAATTGTCCTGGTATCCGGACAGTTCTCGCAGATATAGCGGGCCAGCTCGATGCCGTCCACATAAGGCATGCAGATATCCGTCAATACCAGATCCGGCTTTTTCTGCCGGATCACCTCCATGGCGTCGCGCCCGTTCTCGCAAGCTCCCACCAGCTCAAATCCCAGTTCCCCCCAGGGAATATTTTCGCCGATGGCCTCGCGGGTCAGGGCCTCGTCGTCCACCAGTAATACCTTATACATCCTGTTCCCCCAATAGCGCTGCTCCGTATCGGAGCCGTCTCTATCCGATATACTGATTGATCAGCTGCATGATCTTATCGAAAAACCGGGTGATAAAATTCCCCACCTGCTTCGTGTCGACCTTGCTCAGATCCAGTCCCATATCCTTTAGCTTATTGTAAATCTGTGTCGCCTGCTTCGACAGGGCATCCACGTCGATGTCCAGCTTGCTGATCTTATGCATCAGGTCAATCAGCTGCTGAATCTGGTCGTCCGTCAGCTTGATATCAAACTCTGTCATAGCATCGCGGATAATCTTCTCGATGTCCGCGTCGCTTTTTACATTATTTTCCAGAATCTGCTGTTTTACATAGGCTACCATGTCGGAGGCTGTCTCGGAATTGCCCAGAACCTGTCCCAGATCACCGGTGACCACCAGCTCATTGACCGCTGTCTCCAGAGCCTCCTCATCCACCTTGGTATCGTTCATCTGTGCGTAGCCCTTGACTGCACCGATGAGGGCCGAGGTGCCGGAGATATTCGACGGAGCCGCCACGAAGACGTTCGCATCCTCCAGACCTGCGGTCAGCAGCGCATTCGTATACATATCGATGGTGCAATAGCTGATATTATAGGTCGTCACATTCAGGCCTGCGCCCTCCTCTGCCGGGCGAATCAGAACAGAGGACAGGGCATGGGTGCCGATGACGCTGGAGGAGAGATAGGAATCCAGATATTGATGCTCCTCCGCATTTGTGATGGTGATGACATCATAATCATCCAGGTCACTCTCATCGATGCCCAGAAGTCCCAGCACGGTGGCTCTTTGATCGGAGCTTAAGTCAGCACCCAGAGCCAGAATCGGCTTCTCATCGTCCTCGGCCTGCGCCGTTATACCCAGGCCGAGCACCATCGTAAGACTCAGCAGCAATGCCATAAGTTTTTTAGTGATTTTCATGATTTCTTACCTCCTGCTTTCCGCCGCGGATCGCTCATCCGCACGTACAGCCATGCATAGAGATCCCGATAGACGGACGAACGGTCTGTCTCGTTCAGAATCTCGTGTCTGTCATTCTTATAATAGATCCAGGTTACATCCTCCATGCCCGCTGCCTGAAAGGACTTTCGCACCTGCTCCACGCCCTTGGTAAAATGGCCTACCGGATCCTCAGCGCCGGATACGAAGAGTACCGGCAGATCCTTTGGCATCTTCTGCAGATTCTCCGGCTTCGATGCGTCCTCGATGCTGCAGAACAGGTTATAATATCCGTTCAAGGTGAACAGGAAGGAGCAGCGCGCATCTGCCACGTAGGCATCTACGATCTTCTCATCCTTCGTCAGCCAATCCCGGTGTGTGCGGGCCGGTTGGAAGTGCTTATTATAGCCCCCGAAGGCCAGGTTGTCAACAAAGGGCCAGCGGTAGCGCCAGCCTTTCACCTTCGCCACGGCCTTACAGAGGTTCTGTCCGAAGCGCAGAGCTGCCAACGGCTGGGAGCCGGTACCCATGATAATCGCACCGCTCAGCTCCTCTCCCCAGCGGCAGAGGTACTGGCGCAGCAGAAAGGATCCCATGCTGTGTCCCAGAATATAGTAGGGCAGCTCCGGGTACTTCTTCGCCATTCTCTTGTGCAGGGTTCTCGCATCCCGCAGAAGGATGCCGTTGCCGTTCTTCTCGGCAAAATAGCCCCAGTCCTCCCTGGATACCACGGAGGCACCGTGACCCAGGTGATCGTGGCCTACCACCAGAAAGCCCTTTTCCGTCAGATAAGACGCGAACTCCTCATAGCGTTCGATATATTCCACCATGCCGTGAAAGATCTGCAGAATCGCCTTGGGTCTTCCTGTATCAGGCCGCCACTCCACTGCATGGATCTTGGTGCGTCCGTCACCGGACGTAAATGTAAATTCACGTTTGATTGCCATTTATTTTCCCTTTTTATCCGATTTTATAAGAAAAGGGGGCGTCTCAAAGCACCTACGCGCCTGCCGCGCGAAGACTGCTCTGAGATACCCCCTCCTATCTCGTCTGTCTGTAGCTGTTATTTCCCGGCCAGCATCGTCTCCGCAAACTCCTGAATTGCCTTCGCAGCCTGCTCGTAGCTCATCTGTGTTGTATTGATGCA
>CAVKIR010000187.1:0-3960 GCA_963656395.1 Prevotella sp. CAG:279 | reverse complement strand
ACACCGGCCTTCGCAGGGACGCTGCTGGCCTTCTTCGCCGTGATATGCATCTTTCTGGCGATACAGGGCCTGATGCGGCTCTTCCGCCCGAAGGCGAACCTGCTGCTTTTCCTACTGGGCGAAATCGCTGTGGTCGGCGGAAGCTTTCTCTGGCTTCTGCAGGCTTCGGCGTCCAGCTTTTATTATCTGCCGATCCTCGCTTCCTTCGGATGGCTGGCCGCTGTGACAGGACTGTCCTGCTATAGCTATCTGGAAGAAAAGTCCTGGAAACGGGTGCTTCTGTTCGCACTCTGCGGGTTCTCTGTCGTGATGCTGGTGCTGTCCCGCCCGAATGCGTTGCTGATGGCGATGGCCTTCGCGGCTCCGCTTTTCCTGCGGATTCTCCTGAATCGGAAGCTGTCCGTGCGGCAGCGCTTTCTGGAGAGCGCCCTGCCCTTTTTGATACCGGTTCTCATTGGCGCCACCGGGATCCTGTATTATAATTACATCCGCTTCGGATCGTTCTTCGAGTTCGGGACTTCCTATCAGCTGACGGAGAGCGATATCCGGTTCAATACGGTGACCCTAAGCCTGCATCATTTCTGTTCGATGCTGTATCATTATTTTATGGAGCCCTTCGTCTATATGGAATTCTTCCCCTTCCTTCGCTTCACGACGGAGAAATGCGTGGACTTCGGCAATTACCTCTATCAGGAGTACAGCGCAGGCCTCTTGCAGATGCCCCTGAATCTGGGACTTTTCCTGCTGCTTCCGCTGGTATGTACGAAGACCTCCTCCGACCGGAATCTGACCCTGAAAAAGCAGACCGGTATTCTGGTTCTCCTGGCAGCGCTGGCTCTGGGCTACCTGGACTTCTGTCTGGGCGGCATTCATATCCGGTACGTCTGCGACCTGACACTGGCTCTGGCTTTGCTGTCCCTGTTCCTGATACTCGCTCAGGTGCATTTCGACGGGACAAGGTCGGCGCGGATTCTGTATGTGATAGTGCTGGGGATCCTGCTGCTAACCATCGGCAGAGGCCTTCTGGTGATTTTCTCGAATGAGACCAATGATGTGCTCACGAAGAACCCGGATTTCTATCTGTATGTGAGCCGGATATTTCATGGGTAAAAGAAATTGCAATGTCGCTTAAAAAACTCATGTATGGATGTAATTCCATACATGAGTTTTTTTATTCTGCTGCGAATCTATTTCCTGCGATCCGCTTAGATATTCAAAAGCTCAC
This sequence comes from Prevotella sp. CAG:279, assembly GCA_963656395.1. GTDB lineage: Bacteria > Bacillota > Clostridia > Lachnospirales > Lachnospiraceae > Laedolimicola. Next base: position 2,735 of record CAVKIR010000187.1, on the reverse strand, counting down.
TGTAGGCCTTCAGCGCACCGTCGGTATCGTGAGCCAGCACTCGCTTTGCCAGTACCTTACCCAGCTGTACGCCCTCCTGGTCGAAGCTGTTCAGGTTCCATGCGAAGCCCTGGAACATGATCTTATTCTCAAAATGAGACAGCAGCGCGCCCAGGGTCTCCGGGGTCAGCTGATCGCCCACAATAATGCTGGAGGGACGGCCGCCTGCGAAGTACTTGTTGCGGTTCTCGTCTTCCTTGCCGCAGGCGAAGGCTACCATCTGCGCCACGACATTCGCACAGAGCTTCTGCTGGCTGGTGCTGTCCTGGATGTCCACGTCTATGCCGCACTGATTGTTCTTAAAGCCGATGAACTGCAGCGGTACGATGTCGGTTCCCTGATGAAGCAGCTGATAGAAGGAATGCTGTCCGTTCGTTCCCGGCTCGCCGAAGATCACCGGTCCGGTCACATAGTCCACTGGCTCGCCGAAGCGGTTCACGGATTTTCCGTTGGACTCCATATCCGCCTGCTGCAGATGCGCCGGGAAACGGCTCAGTGCCTGGGAGTACGGCAGCACCGCTGTGCAGCCCATACCCAGCACATTGCGCTCGTAGACACCGATGAGGGCGTCCAGCATGGCCGGATTCTCCAGCAGGTTCTCCTTCTTCGCCAGCTCATCCTCTGCGGCTGCACCGGCCAGAAAACGGTCGAAGACCTCCGGTCCGAAGGCCAGAGAAAGAACGGCGCCGCCTACTGCGGAGGTGGAAGAATAACGTCCGCCGATATAGTCATCCATAAAGAAGGCTGCCAGATAATCGTCGCTCTTGGCCAGCGGAGAAGTCTCGCTGGTGACAGCCACCATATGCTTGGATGCGTCCAGGCCTGCCTTTGCGAGGGCGTCCTTGACGAAGGACTCATTGGTCAGAGTCTCCAGCGTCGTACCGGACTTGGATACCAGGACGAACAGGGAATGCGCCACATCGATGGAGGCCAGCACAGCCGCCGCGTCATCCGGATCTACGTTGCTGATGAATTTTGCTTCCATCTTGAAGGTGTCGTTCTTCTTTGCCCAATTTTCCAGAGCCAGATACATAGCGCGGGGTCCTAAGTCGCTGCCGCCGATACCGATCTGCACGACAGTCGTGAATTTCTCCCCTGCCGCATTCGTGATCTCGCCTGCATGTACCTTCTTCGCAAACTCTGCTACCTTCTTCTGCTGCTCTACGTAGAACGCGCGCTTGTCCACGCCGTCCGCTACCACCTTTTCGCCCAGCTGGCCGCGGGTCAGCTGATGCAGTACCAGACGCTTCTCACCGGTGTTGATGACCTCGCCGTTATAGAGAGCTGCGAACTTCTCGGTCAGCTGTGCCTCCTTCGCAAGCTTCACCAGTACCTCCAGCACTTTATCGTCTACGGCCTTTGCAGCGTAATTGTATGCCAGACCCTCTGCCATCGGCACACTGTATCTCTTTACGCGGTCTGCACCGTTCTCTCCGGACATCACCTCTGCCAGATTCACCCGGCCGGTGTCCTTAAGCTCCCGGTACGCATCCAGAGTATCCAGATTTTTCCATTCTACCATATAATTCTTACCTCCACTTTTATAAAATCATGAAATTGGTTCGGGTGTCAAAACACCCGAACTTTTGGTTACACGAATTGTACCATATTTCCCCTCTCCGATCCACCCTTCCAAAATTTTTCGGATTTTTTTCAAATTTTACTGGACAAAAGCTCTGATTTATGCTAATATACCATTTGTTGACGGCAAGTCGCAAAGACGGCGTGTGGCTCAGCTTGGTAGAGCGCTACGTTCGGGACGTAGAGGTCGCAGGTTCAAATCCTGTCACGCCGACGAATGAAAAGGAATCCTTGAAAAAGGATTCCTTTTTTGTGGTTTTCTGATTCTCTTCATGCTATAATGCATTCAACGAGGTATATGCTTATGGAAAATAACCTGCTTACGCTTTACCATGGCTCCAAATCCGGAATCAAGGGAACAATCGCTCCCATCAGCCGTGACCGCTGTGATTTCGGAAAAGGATTTTATATGGGAACGGAACGAACCCAGCCCCTTACACTTATCTGCAACTATCCGGAGGCTCAGCTTTACACTCTGCAGGCAGACCTTTCCGGTCTGAGAATAAAGAATCTGGAAATCGGATTGGACTGGGCATTATTAGTTGCATATCATCGTGGAAAAATGGATGTTGCAAGGGATTGTGACATTTACCGCAGATACTGCCGAATGAGCCTGGATTATGACATGATCATAGGATATATAGCAAACGATCGAATGTTCGTAGTTCTTGATCGTTTCTTCAATGGCGAAATTACAGATCTGGCTTTGATTCACAGCCTTTCCGCTCTAAAGCTTGGCAAGCAGTATGTGGCACGCACAAAAAAAGCCTGCTCTCAGATACACATTCTTCGACAGGACGTACTGTCCGAATCTGAGCGGGAACATTTTAAACAGCAAAGTCTTCTCAATCGCTCGGAAGGCATCGCTCTTGCGGATAAAATTTGCCGCAGATACCGGCGTGAAGGTAGATTTTTTGATGAAATTCTGGAGGCCGGGAAATAGATGGGACTTTTAAGCTCTGAAAAACTTCAGCTCTGTGATATTCAGGGACGCTTGTTTGAGCTTGCCCTGAAATCCGGTTACGACTGTCCTGCTTTCATCGAAGACTTTATGAACAGCCGCACGGCGGCGGCTCTCGATGATGTCTACGACCGTCTGCAATGGGCCGGAGAAG
>CAVKIR010000186.1:2582-3988 GCA_963656395.1 Prevotella sp. CAG:279 | reverse complement strand
TGCGGTTCATGCTCCGAAGGCCATTGATATAGGCCGGGAATATAACCACATCCCTCGACGCCTGCATTTTCTGATATTCTGTGCTCTGCATCAGGGCATTCATGGAATCCATATCGACGCCGTCCGCATGGAACAGGCGATATTTTTCGGGTATATTCTGCGTATCCGCCTCTCCGAGAAGGGCAAAGTCCAGGCTCATGACCAGCAGGGGATTCCCGAGGAAGTCCGCAGAAATCTTTAAAATATTCTGTAAATTTCTTCCACTCAGTACTTCCCGCTGCAGCTTTCTCTCCCATGCCTCGCAGCGTTCAAAGATGCTCTGAATGCTGTTCAGCACCCGTTCCTCGAGCTGCCGCGTCTCACCGGCTGCCGTCTCCGTGATCTGAAGATATGGTACTGCGGGGCTGCCGTTTTCATTTCCGAAAAAAATACAGATCGCCCCCGTCTTCGGATACTCTGTTCCAATCCGGATATGCTCTGTACTTCCTTCTTCCTCCAGGTTGAAAAGAGGACGAAGATATCCGTCCTCTCCTGTGATCCCGTTCTTTTCTGAAATCCTGTATTCTGCCTCCAGCTGCTCCAGGATATATGCCGATGAGAGTCTCATCCTTACCGCCTTTCTGTTACAGCACAAATTTCTTCGCCATCTCCGCTGCATCGACGCAGTTATCGGTATAGCCGTCCGCGCCCATTTCTTCGGCCAGCTCCTTCGTCACTGCGCCGCCGCCTATCATAATCTTATATTTGTGCTTCGGATCATTTTTCCGCAGAGCCCTTACGACCTGGCGCATCTCCGGAAAGGTCGTGCTCAGGAGGGAGGAAATGCAGACGATCGACACCTCCGGATTCTCCTTTACTGCCCGCAGGAACTGCTTTTCGGATACATCGACGCCCAGATCGATGACCCGGAAGCCCGCACCGCGGAACATCATGGCCACGAGATTCTTCCCCACATCGTGGAGATCTCCCTCGATGGTTCCGAGAATGATCGTTCCGCATACTTCTTTGCTGTAGTCTGCCTTCCGCTCCTTGACGATCTGAAAGCCCTTCTGGACACTTCGCGCAGCGGAAAGGATGCCGGGAATATCCGTCTCCTGATTTTTGTATTTTTCTCCCACCCTGCGCATAGCCGGCACCATCACGTCCTCCACCAGGATGACCGGATCGACGTCTTCCTCCAGTGCTTTCCTTACCTGCTCCTCCGTCTCATTGGGATGACCCAGCTCGATGGCCTCTCTCAGCTTTTCCAGTGTCGTCATTCTTGTTCTTGAACCTTTCCGCATTCTTGTTATCGGTATCTCCTTTATTATAACCGAAAAAAGCCTGTTCTACAATCCCTTACGATCCCAGAACAGGCCTTTCCTGTATTACATTGTATTATGCGTATTTATCAGATGCCGTATACC
>CAVKIR010000186.1:0-2572 GCA_963656395.1 Prevotella sp. CAG:279 | reverse complement strand
CCGTATACCTCTTTGTTGTATTTTGCAATTTCATCATCAATGATCGGATCTACATGAGGGAAGAGGCAGCCCGGTCCGCCGTAGGTGATGCACGGAATGAAATGTCCGCCCGGCGCATACGCCTCGCAGGCTCTCCGAACCTCTTTTCGGATCTCTTCTTCCGTCGAATCCTCGCGGTCGACGATGGATGCGTCCAGGCCGCCCATCAGTGTCATTCTGCCGGCCAGCTGCTTCTGAAGCTTCGGAATGTCATTCTGCGGAAGTGTACCCTGCCAGATGTCGATACCCAGCTCCACCATATCCTCGACGATGGGCTCCATAAAGGAATCTGCATGATGCATAATGATGACACCATGATCCTTCATGTATTTGTAGGACTTCACATACTGCGGCTTAATGAACTCTCTCCAGGTCTCCGGGCTTACGAACAGAGACTGCTTGGAGCCCCAGTCGTCATGGGACAGGATGATGTCCGGATGCAGATTATCGACAATCAGCTTCGTCAGCTCAAAACGATAGTCTCCGATCGCATTGCAAAGATCCATCATATCCTCCGGCTCCAGAAGGAAATTCACCAGCATATCCTCGAAGCCCATCAGGAAGTGAAGACGCTCAAATACACCGGTAGGCATGAAGGCCATGAAGAGGCTTCCGGAATCCTTGATTTCCTGAGCCTTCTGGCGGAAGGGCTCCCAGAGTGCCGGGTCGCTGCATTCTCCTACGATATCCGGAATTTTCAGCTGATCCTTCCACTCCGTGATGTCGTCGATGACCTTATTGGAATCTGTTACATGGGGCATCGCAGCCAGCTGCTCCTGGGGCCAGAGAATCTCTGTTCCGAAGCGATCCTTCAGCGGCTCCATGCCGCGATGGCGCTGTCCGCGCACGTAGTTATTTGCCGGGTTGGGGGGATAAAAGGTAGCGCCCTCGTACTGCTTTAATAAGCGCTCCGGTTTTCCGTCTACTTTAATCGTTTCAAGTAAATTCTGTGATGCTGTCAACATATTCTGTTCCTCCTTTATTTTCTTGCGTCGATTTCAGCCTGATACTGAATGACTTTTTCTTTCGTAATCTTAAATCCAAAAATCAGAAGCAGCATGCCTACCAGGCAGAAGATAGCCGGTACCAGAGCAAATGAGATCGTCATTCCCTGCCGTGCGCTGCCTTCCAGAACGACACCGGACTGCCAGCCTACTGCGACGAGGCAGGCACTTAGAATCGTTCCCCGCAGGAAGACTGCGATCTTCAGCGGCAGATTCTGCAGACCCATGATCCATCCGGATGCATCCTTGCCGCTCTTCCAGGTCGCATAGACGACGGTATCCGCATAGAGAGCCGGTGATGCCGCGAATGCCATGCCGTAGAAGAACTGCGCCAGAGTCATCAGGGCGATGACACCGATGGCATTGCCATAGAAAACGTAAATCAAAAACAGCGAGATCGCCATGCCGCCGTAGGCCAGAATCATGGTTGTCCGGGACGAAAGTGCCTTCGCCAGATAGCGCATCGAGAAGGCTCCGATAATGGCGCCGATGGCCACACTTAAGAGATAGCTCGTCATCAGACCCGGATTACCCATCGCATCCCGGAAATAATAGATCGCGGATGCAGCCGTGACGAATTTTACACACCACTTTGCCAGGTCTGCCAGCATCAGAACCATCAGAGGCGGATTCTGAAACAGGGAAGCGAACATTTCACCGATGGTGATCTTGCTCTTATCCTTTCCGGCCTTGTCCGCCTGGCCCTGGGGTTCCGTCTCCTCATAGCCCTCTGTCATCTTAAAGTGAGCGAAATAGGTCACAACCATCAGGATGCCGAGGCAGAAGGATGCAGCTGCAAACTTGTTCTTCTCACCGACATAGCCGGCCAGCAGGGTCGCGAAGGGCAGACCCATATAGGAGAACAGAAGGCCTCCGATGTTATTCCAGGTCGCTCTGGAGGAAGCCAGGGTCGCCTTCTCCTCCGGTGTCTTTCCGACGACACTGATGAGGGTCGCATTGGCCACATAGCTGAAGTTCCAGGCCACGTGGGAAGCGATGGAGGCTGCGATAATTACGATGGCGGACAGCCATTCATTTTCACTGACCCGCAGGAACATAAATGCATAGAGAAATGGCACCATCCAGGGAACCAGAATCAGCCAGGAACGGTAACGTCCCCATTTCTTCGCCTTTGTGCCGTTGATAATTCCTCCGTAGAGCCAGGAAAGACAGGCATCCACGATGGTAAAGACTGAATTGATGATGCCGGAAATTCCTGCGCCGAAGCCCGCGATATCCGTAAGAAATGTCATAAAATAAAAGGTTTCCATGTTGCTCATAAGAACAAAGCCGGCATCGCCTACACCGAAGAAATATTTCAGTGCCGTTGACAGGCCTTTTTTCTTTCCGGGGTTTTCTTTTTGACTCATCTTCTCTCTCCCTTCTTTCGACTTCGCGGGAGCGGCCGTCTCCCTTGGATTCGTTTTCCTTTGATAGCATAGAGTATAGTGCATTTCTCTGTTCCCGTAAATCCGCACACCTCTTCATTCTTTTACCTGACATTCGTACGTTTTGTACAGTTCTATTTG
>CAVKIR010000185.1:0-4054 GCA_963656395.1 Prevotella sp. CAG:279 | reverse complement strand
TTGAAAGTCCGTCCGTTGAGACACATTCCGCAGATACCGCCGGTGTCGGTGGTGGTATTCAGAAGCTCTGAGGTGTCGGTGCCGTCTGCCAGCTGGTTCAGGTTCGTATTCACGCTCACGTCGCTCAGTGTCGCGCCCTCTTCCTTCTCGCCGGTGTTCACCTCTGCATCATTGGAGCAATTGATGAGCTGTCCTAAGTTCTTGCCCGCGACACCACCGGTGCTGTGGGTACCGGAGATGCTGCCGCTCGAAGAGGAGTTATAAATGGAGCCGGTCTCCTCATTCAGTCCCACGATACCGCCGACATTCGTCTCGGCATCGATGGTGCCGTCAAAGGTGCAGGCCAGAATCTGTCCGCTGTTGCTGCCTGCCACGCCGCCGATATTCTTCTTGCTGCCGGTAGGTGTCAGAGTTCCTTCTATATGTAAATCCTTTACCGTCGCACTTTCCTGTATATAGCGGAAGAAGCCTTCATTCGAGCCGTCCCCGTCGAAGATCAGACCGCTGATGGTATGACCGCCACCGTCAAAGGTTCCGCCAAAGGTGGGAATCGACGTAAACTCCGTATCTGTCACATCGAGATCCACGGTCAATGTCACCGTCTTTCCCTGGGACCAGGTGTCGAGCTTGCAGTTTTTCGAAAGCTCGATCAGGTCCTCCACGCTTGCAATTGTAATCGTATCATCATCCGCATAGACCGGGATACCCCGGGAGAAGGCCAAAGACATCGTCATCACAGCTGCCAGAAGTCCTCCCGCTGCCCGCTTTATTTTACCAGTCATCTTCGTCATCCTCCTCTTCATCCAGCTTCTTGATCTGCTTAATGTCTACCACGGCGTCGATATCACCATCCACGACACCGTGAATCTCCGCGTCGATCTGTCCGGAGATAAAGCCCCGCACACGGCCGTCCACATGAACCTTGCCGCTGACACTGTGGGTGCGCTCCGGGTACTTGATGTTGAAGCTGGTGCGCTCCAGAATCTTATCGCCCAGGATCAGGATCGCCGGCAGGATGGCCATAACCAGGAACATGGAGATCAAGGTACCGCGTCCTAAGCAGACGCCGATGCCGTAGATGGCCGGGTTTGTCGTAATCAGGGCGATCAGGATACCGGCCGTCGCCAGGATGGCACCGGAGGTCAGAATGGTCGGGAAGGCCTGATTCAGGGTAGTGATAATGGCCTCCTTGACAGACATCTCCTTCTTCAGCTCCGTATAGCGGTTCGCGATGACGATGGCATAGTCGATATTTGCACCCATCTGAATGGAGCTGACTACCAGATAGCCGAGGAAGAACAGCGGTGTATTCGTCAGATAGGGTACCGAGAAGTTGATCCAGATACTGCCCTGAATGACGATAATCAGAAGCACCGGCATGCCGACAGACTTGAAGGTAAAGAGCAGGACAATGATAACGAACAGAGCCGACAGGATGCTGATCATCAGGTTATCCTGACTGAAGCTGCTGGACAGGTCGTAGTCGCTGGTGGAGTTGCCCACCACATAGATCTTTGCATCCTCCCCGTACTCCTGCTGCGCCACCTTTCGAATGGTATTCAGGAACCGGAAGGTCTCTTCATTCTCCTCCGGTAAGTTCAGGCTAATCAGCATGCGAGTATATTCTTTGCTCTGGAGCTGTTCCTGCCCCTTGGTCAGCTGATCGTGCAAATCGTTCAGCTTATCCACCTGCTCCTGGTCAAGGTTTACATAATCCAGGTGGTCGTAGGCAAAGAGGAACATATCCAGGAGGGGAACTCCGTAGCCGTCCAGGTTATTGATGATATGACCGTATTCCTCCTGATCCACTGCATAGGCGGAATAGATGATCCGAGCCTGCTCGATGTCCATATCCGCCAGCTCCGCGAACTGCCGCGGCGTCAGGGAATCGGTCAGCATATAGGAATCGGATTTTTCCGAGCTGCTGCTGTCGTCATCATCGTCATCCATGGATACCTCGATGTTCGACAGACCCGTGGTATAATCCACCTCGTCGTAGGTCTCCAGCTTCTCCAGCACGGCCTTTTCCTTATCATAGTAGCCGGACGGAACCACAAGGGCGCAGACATTCGTATCGCCGAAGGCGGCCTTGATCTTCTTTTCCTCCAGCTGAGTCTCGCTCTGGTTCAGCGTGTCGATGTTATTCTGGCTGAATACATAGGGGCATTTGTTCGAGAAATAGCAGCCAAATACGATGGCTACGACGAAAATCGGCATCAGGAAGGGATAGATCTTCGTGATGAGTCTGCCCCAGCCATTGATCTCCGGGATGAACTGCCGATGATGGGTGCGGTCGATCCATTTGCTGAAGAGCATCAGAAGACCCGGCATCAGGGTAAATACGACAATCATACTGAAAACCACGGCCTTGATCAGCACGCGGCCCAGATCGAAGCCGATCTGGAAATGCATGAACATCATGGCCAGCAGACCTGACATGGTGGTCAGGGAACTCGAGGAAATCTCGATAATGGCCTTACTTAAGGCTGTGATGCAGGCCTCCCGGGGCTCCAGATTCTCACGCTCCTCGCTGAAGCGGTGGCACATGATGATGGCATAGTCGATAGACAGGCCTAACTGCAGGATCGAACACACGGAATTGCTGACGAAGGAGATCTCGCCGAAGATGAAGTTCGTTCCCTGATTCAGGAGAATGGCCGCGCCGAAGGTCATCAGAAGCACCGGCACCTCCGCGTAGGTCTGGGAGGTAATCAAAAGTACGACGATGATGATCACGATGACGATGGCCATGATCACATTGATCTCCTGGGCCAGCGTCACGGAGGTATCATTGCCTACCTCGCCGGCCACCGAGACATCGTAATCCGACAGCAGTGTCTTGATATCATTCAGAGCCTGCACGCTCACCTCGCTGTCTGCCTCCTCGGTATAGGTGACGGAGTAGAGAGCGCTGGTTCCCGTAAAATGGTCCTCGGTATCGTCGAATTCCACCTGGTCGACGCCCTTGACGGCCTCGATCTGATCCACCAGAGCCTCCGCCTGGGGATAGGTGATGTTGGAAATCATGATGCGCGAGGTTCCGTAGGTGATGAAATTCTCGTTCATGATGTCCAGACCCTGCCGGGTCTCGGTGGTCTCAGGCAGGTAATCGGTCAGCTCATTGTCGACCTTGACCCACGACCTGGCAAAAATGCTGAAGATCAGCGCCACGACGTAGATCAGAAAAAAGAGATTCCGCTTATCTACGATAAAGGTGGCAATGCGGTCCATGGGACTCTTTTTTTGTTTCTTTTCTTCCATAATAGGATACTCCTCTTGTTTTCCTATAGCTCATAATACTTCTTTACAAGAAAGGCGGTCATCTCCTCCATGGACTGCTGGCTGCTGTCCAGATAGACGTCATAGCTCTCCGGATCGCTCCAATCCTTCCCGGTATGGAATTCGTAGTACTTCTTGCGATCCTTATTGACCTTTTTGATCAGCGCTTCCGCTTCCTTCTCGGTGATGCCCTTCTGCTCCATCTTGCGGCGGATGCAGGCATCCATCGGTGCATACACGAAGATGCTTAAGACCTTGGCGTCCGTTCTCTCCCGGAGGATATAGTCCGCACAGCGCCCGATGATCACCGCATCGGTCTTCTTACTGATATGGCGGATCACATCGCCCTGGAGCTTAAAGAGAGCCTCCGGCAGGGATGCGCCCTTCGGTACGTGCTTATTGCCGCCCGTCACCATCTCGTAGATCCAGGGATTGTGCTTTTTCTCGTCAAAGCGGGCCAGGTAGGCCTCCGCCAGCTCGCCCCGCTCCGCTGCCATGGAGATCAGGTTCTGGTCGAAAAAGGGAATCCCCAATGTATTCGCTACGCGCTCTCCCAGCTCCCGGCCGCCGCTGCCGAGCTTTCTTCCTATCGTAAGTATCTTATGTGCCATTACAGATTCCTCCCCCAAGTATTCCATAAATTGTTTTTAACACGCATTTCCGAAAATAGCAATACACACTTCGTGGTAATTTGTTACCTTTTTTGTGGCTTTTTTAGTCTTTGGTTACACGAATTGTTCCGTGCTTCGCACTCCCACAATTCTACTTCAATTCG